>JBKBWB010000008.1:0-17249 GCA_046289215.1 Asticcacaulis sp.
GCGGTCCCCCTCCCCTTGAAAATGGGAAGATAAACTGGGGTTTGCTGCAAACTCCGTCATCCTCGGGCGCAGACCCTCGGATCCAGTCCGAGGGTGACGTATGAACGCCAGTCCCTTAGCCTGCGACGCGGCGCAGGGCCGCTTCGTCCATCTGGGCGGCTTCGCGCTTGTTGTCGGCGACGACCTTGGCCAGTTGAGTGGCCTTGGCCACGTGCTCGAATTTTTTCAGCTCTTCAAAGGCGCGGCTTAAGGAGTCGCGGATGCCGTCTTCCTCGGCCTGGACCAGGTCAAGCTGGGCGACGGCCTGATCGCGGCGGACGCGCCAGCCCTTGAGATAGGCCGGGAGCATCATGTTGCTGCTGGCGTCGGTGCGGGCGCGCTCGCGCTCCAACTCGGCCTCGGCGTCGAGGGTGGCAATGCGCATCTCGGCACAGGTGCGGCGCGTGGCCACCTCGGCCAGCTGTTTCTGGAGGGTCTCAACCTCAAAGGTCGAAATGCGGATCAGCGATTTGGCCCATTTGGTCATGAGAAGTCTCCTTCACTCAATATCGCCAGCAATTGGGTAAAGGACTCCTCAAGATCGGTGGCCTCATCCTTGTTTTGCCGTAAAAAACGTTCGATGGCGGGGTTCAGACGGATCGCACGGTCGACCGTGGCATCGGCTCCGGCCCGATAGGCGCCGATGCGGATCAACTCTTCCATATTGCTATAGGCCGACATCACTTCGCGGGCCTGGCGCACGATCTCACGCTCGGGCACGGACTGACAGCCGGGCATGGTGCGGCTGATGGACTTGAGCACGTCAATGGCCGGAAAGCGGCCGCGCTCGGCGATGGACCGGCTCATGACGATGTGGCCATCCAGGATCCCGCGCACGGCATCGGCAATCGGCTCGTTGTGATCGTCCCCGTCCACCAGCACGGTGAACAGGCCGGTGATCGGCCCTGCCTCTGTGCCGTCCGGGCGGATCGGGCCGGGACCGGCGCGCTCCAGCAGCTTGGGCAGTTCGGTAAAGCAGGTCGGGGTATAGCCTTTGGTGGTGGGGGGCTCGCCCGTGGCCAGACCGATTTCACGCTGGGCCATGGCAAAGCGGGTGACGCTGTCCATCAGGCACAGGACCTCCATGTCCTGATCGCGCAGATATTCCGACAGGGCCAGGGTCATATAGGCGGCCTGTCGGCGTTTGAGGGCGGGCTCATCCGAGGTGGCGACGACGACAATGGCGCGGCGCAGCCCCGCCTCGCCGAGGGTTTCCTCGACAAACTCACGCACTTCGCGGCCCCGCTCGCCGATTAGGCCGACGACGACCGCGTCACAGGCGGCTTCGCGCGCCAGCATAGAGAGCAGAACGGATTTCCCGACGCCGGATCCGGCAAACACCCCCAGCCGCTGCCCCCGGCAACAGGTGGTAAAGACGTTCATGGCCCGTACCCCAAGGTTCAGACGCTCGCCGACCCGGGCGCGGGCATGGGCCGAGGGGGGGGCGGCCCGCAGGGGATAGGCAACCTCGCCCTGGGGCAGGGGGCCCAGTCCATCAACAGGGTGGCCAAAGGAGTCGACTATCCGGCCCAGCCATTGCGGTGTGGGGCGGACGGTGGCGCCTTCATTCAGGATGCGGATTTCGGCGCCCGGAGCGACCCCCTCGACGGGGCCGAACGGCATCATCAGCGCCCGGTCTTCGCGGAAGCCCACCACCTCGACCGGCAGGGGGCCATCATGGCGGCGGATGATCTCGCAGCGGGCACCGACCTCCATGCGCGACAGGCCGCCGCGGGCCTCGATCAGCAGGCCGTTGACCACGGCCACACGCCCGCTGACGCTCAGCGGGTCGATGCGGTCCGCCGCCGTGATCAGGTTACGCAGGGGCACGGAATTGCTCGGAAAAATCTCAGACCAGTTTAGTGTTGGCCGGTTTGGTTAACGGGGGGTGAAAAAATTGCCGGGTGACGGCCTCGTGCCTTGAACAGGTTGGGGCGCGTTTCGGCTTTGCCCCTCATAAATCGTCGCAGGGGGCACATTTTTTTTAGCCGGGGGATGGGGCGAATCTGGAATCAACGTAAACACTGAACCAAGCCGTGACGCGCGGAGTTGCGAGGACCGGATGCAGTTTGTCTTTCGGAAAATCAACGACTTATCGGTTTTTGAATCGAATCGTTGACTCAGCCGCTTGTGACCGACTCCCAAATCACCCTACGATTCGAAGCAATCGTTAGGCTTAACCATTCTTAAGGACTTGGCGAGCTAGCGTAGGCCATCAAGGGCTGTGTCAGGCGTGTCTGACCAGTCATGAAACCGCTTCGCCAGGAGGGGCTGGATGCGAGTACTGTTGATTGAGGATGACAGCGCGACCGCGCAGAGCATCGAGTTGATGCTGAAGTCCGAAGGGTTCAATGTCTACACCACCGATCTCGGTGAAGAAGGCGTGGATCTGGGTAAGATCTATGATTACGACCTGATCCTGCTGGATCTGAACCTGCCGGATATGTCGGGCCTCGACGTGCTGCGTCAGCTTCGCGTCGGCAAGGTCAATACGCCGGTGATGATCCTGTCGGGTTCGAGCGAAATCGACAACAAGGTCAAGACCCTCGGCGGCGGTGCCGACGACTACATGACCAAGCCGTTCCACAAGGACGAGATGATCGCGCGGATCCACGCTGTGGTGCGCCGCTCGAAGGGCCATGCCCAGTCGGTCATCCGCACCGGCGATATCCTGGTCAATCTGGATGCCAAGACCGTGGAAGTGAACGGTTCGCGCGTGCACCTGACCGGCAAAGAATATCAAATGCTTGAGCTGCTTTCCCTGCGTAAGGGCACGACCCTGACCAAGGAAATGTTCCTGAACCACCTTTATGGCGGGATGGACGAGCCGGAACTGAAGATCATCGACGTGTTTATCTGTAAGCTGCGCAAGAAGCTGGCCACCGCCGCCGACGGCAAGCACTACATCGAAACCGTCTGGGGCCGCGGCTATGTGCTGCGTGATCCGTCCGAAGGGGCCGTGGCCGCTTAATCGGCCCGCTTAACTCAAGACTTTGAACACCCGCCGGGCCCCTACCGGCGGGTGTTTTCATGAGCTCTTTGTTGTAGGCTCTTAGTTGCTGCGAATTGTCTTGCCGTCTTTCATCACAAAGGCCGGGCGTTCCAGAACGGTAATATCCCGAGTTGGATCCCCACGAACGCCCACCAGATCGGCAAAGGCCCCGGGGATGATCTCACCCACCTGGCCTGACTGGCCCAGCGCGTCTGCCGCATTGAGGGTCGCGGTGCGCAAGGCCTCGATCGGGGTCATGCCATAACGCACCATCACCGCGAATTGCTTGGCATTGTCGCCATGGGGATAGACGCCAGAGTCGGTACCATAGACCATCTTGACCCCAGCCAGATGAGCCTTGCGGAAATTCTGGCGCTGGGTTTCACCGATCTCAGCATCTTTTTTCAGATTGGCTTCCAGGACGCCGTTCTTGCGCCCTTCGGCCTGGGTGTAGTCGGTGTTGTAGATATCCATCGACAGCCAGGTGCCGTGCTTTTTCGCGAGCTCTATGCCTTCGTCATCGATGAGTGAGGCGTGTTCGACGGTGGTGACACCGGCGCGGATCGCATCCTTGATGCCGCTCGTGCCGTGGGCATGGGCGGCGACGCGCATGCCGTTCATGCGGGCCTCCTTGACGATGGCTTGCATCTCTTCAAGGCTGAGCTGCTGGGCCCCCACATTGTTTGAGCGGGAAAACACGCCTGATGTGGCGCAGATCTTGATGACCTCGGCGCCGTACTTCTTGAGGGTGCGCACGGATTTGACGGCCTCGGCCGGACTGTCAGCGTTAAGTGGGTTGGCACGTTCAAACGACGGTGGGAAAAAGGTTTCATCGCAATGGCCGCCCGTCGCGCCAAAGCTGGTGGCAGCAGGGACCACGCGCGGTCCGGGGATCAGGCCATAGCTGATCGCCTGTTGCAGGCCGACGTCGTTATAATTCATCGCCACGACATTCCGCACGGTGGTAAAGCCTGCCTCAAGCGTGCGTTTGGCATTGGCGGCAGCAGCCATGGCATAGAAGCTGTCGGTATATTGAAGGCCCGTATAGCCGCCGATCTCAGCGGGGCTATCAAGATGGGTGTGCATGTCGATGAGGCCGGGCACGAGTGTGATCCCCACCAGTCGAACACTTTGGTCCGCCTGCGGGAGAGTTTTGCCGGCGAAGCCCGGTGTAATGCTTTCAATACGCCCATTGCGGATACGGATCAGAGGCTTTTCAATGGACTTTCCACTGCGGACATCTACGTAGCGATCAGCCGTTAAAACAACTGTTTCTGCCGTAGCGGCAATTGGCATGGCGCACGCAACGAGCGCGCCAAGGGCGATCATTGGCCCTTTGGAGTGTTTCAGCATGAATCCGCTTCCTGTTTGTTCAGTCCCACCCGTAGGTTGGCACGGATCAGTCAACCATGAAAGGGGTGGCATAACGCAGGTTTGGAACGCTTAAGGCAGGGCCCAGACTGCGCAATTCTTGATCTCGTAATCTTCGAGATCTCGGGTGGTCGGGACTTGGTAGCGGGCTAGCTGCGTCAGGCCTTCGCGGGGGAAATAGGTTCGACCGGGATCCCCGATCAACACCCGCGTGCCCTGAGCCCGGGCTTGCGCCATCCAGGCCAGCACCCGTTCCGCCATGGGTTTTTCATAACAGACATCACCGGCCAGAAGCACATCGAGCGGGGGCGGGGGCTCGTCCAGCAGGTTTTCGCCGGTAAAGGTCACCTCGACACCATTCAGGGCTGCGTTGAGGGGAACCGCAGCGGCACAGTAAGGATCAATGTCACAGGCCAGAACGGACATGGCGCCAGCCTTCATGGCGGCGACCGCCACCAGCCCGGAGCCGGTGGCAAAGTCGAGGACCCGGCATCCGGCCACGGTTTCGGGGGTGTCCAGAAGGTATCGCGCCAAGGCTTGCCCCCCAGCCCAGGCGAAGGCCCAGAATGGCGGCGGCACACCCATTGCGCCCAGGTCTTCCTCGGTCAGCTGCCAGAGTGGGGTAACTTCATCGGCCTGATAAAGCCTCAGCTCCGGTGTGTGGGCCGGGGCGAGGGGACGCGTGTGGGCGAGGATAAAGGCCTTGCGCGCAGCAGGATCATCGGGGACTGGTGTGATCCCAACGGGCTCAGGCACCGGGCTGCTTACGCGGCTTGGGCTGTCCGCCGAACTCCGGGGCATAGGCTGGCGCCAGGACAGACTTAAGCTGATCGGCACTCAAGGTGACTTCATAGTCGCCCTCAGCATAGGAACCGACTTCGTAGGGTGAGAACAAGAAGGTCAGGCCCCCAGCTGTTTTCCCGTCCACTGCGGGGGTAAGGACGAAATTGCTCTCGGCGATCTTGGGACAGGCGAAGGTTTCGTCCTGTTTGACCGGTTCCCCCAGACGCTGACTGCGTTGCGCCTCGACTTCCTGACAGAGCCGCTTTTCCAAGGTGTTGAAATCTGCACCGGGCTTGAAGATCGACTTCAGTGCGATCGGGGCTTTGGTGGTTTTGTCCCACAAATAGCCCGTGGTGCCATGGTTGGGATGGGCACCGCCGGTGTTGACATAGCTGGCCACGGCCAAGCTGAGCAGGCGCGGGGTTTCATGCTCCAGCGTATAGGTCGTGTCGAGTTCATAGGCCATCATCGGATATTCGCTCGGACCTTCGGCCTTGAAGTCCTTGTGGTCTTTTTCCGCGGTAGCGATGAAGTCCGCATTGGTGGTTTTAAGGCCAGCCAGAAGCGCGCTGTGCAGTTCCGGAAACGCGCGCACCCGCTCGGGCAGGTTAAAGGTCACCTTATAGGTGTCGCTGCTCTGGGTCCCGGTGAGGGCCATCTCTGCGCCCGATGCCGGCGCGGTCTCAGCCTTGTTTGCCGGAGGCTTGCAACTGCTCAAGGCCGGGGCGAGAGCCAGCAGGGCCAGGGCCGAAATCAGAGTCGGTGCTTTATCGCTAAACTTCACTTTGAACATGACTAACCTTTCCAATGGGCGGCAAGCAGCGCCAGAATAAAGATAAGCCCAACATGGGTGTTGGACTTGAAGAGTTTCAGGGCCTTAACCGGATCATCCAGGCGAACCTGCATTCCTTGCCATCCCATATGGGCTGCAGCGAATAACAGGACCAAAAGGCCAAGCGGACCGCTGTCCGCAAACACCAGAGACATGCCGATCAATCCGATGCAGAGCGCATAGGCTAAGCTAACCCCGGCAGCAGTCTGATCGCCCAGACGACGAGCAGTTGATTTAACGCCAGCCAAGGCATCATCCTCGATATCCTGTATGGCATAGATCGTATCATACCCAAGGGTCCAGAACACGAGGGCGATGTAGAGCAAACCCGCTTCCAGACTTAGGGTTCCCGTGGCCGCCGCATAGCCCATCAGCGCCCCCCAATTAAAGGTCAGGCCAAGCCAGGCTTGGGGCCACCATGTGATGCGCTTCATAAATGGGTAGGCCGCCACCAGCAGCAGCGAGGCTGCACCTAGTCCCCAGCACAAGGGCGGCAGGGAGAGCAGGATCAGGGCGCTGAGGCCACTGCAAACGGCTATGAAACCCAAGGCTTGCTTGGCGGAGATCTGCCCGCTGGCCACGGGCCGGTTGCGGGTGCGGGCGACAAGGGCATCGATGTCCCGATCCACGATGTCATTGAAGGCGCAGCCCGCCGCCCGCATCAGGGCCGATCCGATTAGGAACAACCCGGCAAGCCGGATCAGGTCCCAACCGTCTTGCAGCAAAGTGGGTTTCTGGAGTGCCGCGAGCGCCAGGCCCATCCAGCCAGGCAGCATCAACAGCCAGATCCCGACCGGGCGGTCGAACCGGCCCAGTTTCAGCCAGGGACGCAAAGCCGCAGGTGCGTAGCGGTCGACCCAGTTGCTTGGGGCCGCGTCAGGAAGGACTTCCGTGGGTTCAGGCGGAATGGGCAGGGGATTCGCAGGGACAGACATGGCCCCTATCTAGCCGATCAGCGCGGAAAAATCTTGTTTTAGCCGTATCGAGGGCTCTTAAAGGTTACGTCCGAGGACAATCGCGACACGCGGCTTTCTTACATCACACTTTGATGTCGAGCACTGCGCCTACCATCTGGTTCGCAACCTTGGCGGTTTTGACATTGGCTTCAAAAGCTGTGCTGCTGGTGATCTGGGCGGCCACTTCCTTGACAGGATCGACCGGGATATTGGGGTTACCCAGACCGGCCGTGCGTACAGCGCTGTCCTCAAAGGTCTTGATGGCCTTGTTCATGCCATAGGCGGCGGTCGCATAGGCGTTGGCGGGTGAGGTCACCCGTGAGACGTCGTACATGGTCCGGCTCCTTGCCGAACGGGGTCCTCTGCGCCTTTTGCGCCGTGACCCGGATATGGCCCGTTTTTCGGACTTATCCACAGGGTGTCAGCCCAGCCTTAAGACCGGGTTTAGACCTATCCTTAACGCGGAAAAAACAATTGGGACGCTATTGGGCCTTGTTCCTGCCCTCAGAGCCTGAAATGACAAAAGGGATGAAGCCATTTTGAGGTCAGGCGTGTTTTCAGCCATTTTGTTTGATTGTGACGGGGTGCTGGTCGACTCTGAAATTTTGTCGCTTCAGGTCGAGATCGAAACGCTCAAGGAGAGCGGACTGCATTTCGAGATGAATCAGTTTGCCGGGCGGTTCATGGGCATGCACCACACGGAATATGTAGCGGCGCTGGATGCGGTATGTCTTGCCGAAACCGGCCAACCCTTGCGATCGGATTACTATGCGCGGGTCACCGAACGTTGCGATAGGGTCTGGGCCGAAAGCCTGACCGAAGTGCACGGGGCCGCGGCGCTGATTTCCCGGCTTGATACCGACCTGCCCAAGGCCGTGGCCAGTTCCTCCCGACTTGAACCCTTGCGTGCCAAGGTGGCTAAGACGGGCCTGGCGCCATTTTTTGGGGAGCACGTCTATTCCGCCGATCAGGTCGCACGCGGCAAACCTGCGCCAGATGTTTATCTCTATGCCGCGGAACGGATTGGCGTTGCGCCGGAAGCCTGTCTGGTGATCGAAGACAGCGCCAATGGCGTGCTGGCCGGTCTGGCGGCCGGGGCTACCGTCTGGGGCTTTACCGGCGGCAGCCATGCCTGGCCGGGCCATGGGGATCGCCTGGCCGAGGCTGGGGCGCATGCCGTCTATTCGAGCTGGGCGAATGTGGCAGAGGCGTTGAAGATCCAGGTGTCGGCTTAAGCTGCGGCTTCGTCAGATTCGGTGTCGGCCTCAGCGCTCAGCTTGGGCCGGACCATCGGCAAGATTACGCTGACCGTCGTGCCAACGCCGAGCCGTGAACGGATATCGAGACGACCATTGTGCAACTCGATCAGGGACTTGGTCAGGGCGAGGCCCAGACCCGTGCCTTCCTTGGTCTTGGACATCTGATTTTCGATCTGCTCGAACGGTTTGGCCAGTCGCTCCATATCCTTGTCGGCAATGCCGATGCCGGTGTCGATCACGTCGATCTTGACCCAACCGGCCTTGTGGGTGGCGGTGACGGTCACGCTGCCACCTGCCGGGGTGAACTTGACGGCATTGGAGACCAGATTGAGCAGGACCTGTTTGATCGAGCGGAAATCGGCCTCGATATCAGGCATGTCCGTGACGTTATTCTTGAGCTCCAGGCCTGATTTTTCGGCCCGCGTCCGCAGCAAACGAAGGGTATCGCCGACAATATCCTCAAGGTTTACGGGCTCGAAGCGCATGGTCATCTTGCCCGCTTCGATCTTAGACATATCGAGAATGTCGTTGATCAGGGACAAAAGATGTTGGCCTGAGCTGAGAATATCTTTGGAATATTCCTTGTAACGCTTGTCGCCGAGCGGGCCGAACATCTCGGTCGACATGATTTCAGAGAAGCCATTGATGGCGTTGAGCGGCGTGCGCAGCTCGTGGCTCATATTGGCCAGAAATTCGCTCTTGGCGCGGTTCGCCTGTTCGGCGCGTATCTTGGCGGCTTCGTATTTTTGAGCAAGGACGGTTTGCTTGGCCTGGCTCAGTTCCAGCTGGGCCACCATCGCCTTGAGCTGTTCTTCGTTCTTGCGCCGAACCTCTTCCTGCATTTTAACCGCGGTGATATCCGCACCCGTCACCACGTGCCCACCATCAGCGGTGCGACGGTCCGAAATCTGAAGCCATCGACCGTCGTGAAGCTCGGCTTCGACTACGTCTCCGGTCCCAGTCTGGGGCGGCAGCTTTTGCTTGATGGCGATGTTAGCCAGATGTTCGATGGGTTTGCGTGGGCTGCCAGGCTTGAGCATGTTGTCCGTCAGGCCAAAGACCTCACGGAAGGTGTTGTTGCACATGACCATCCGGTCATGGCGATCCCACAAAACAAAGGCCTCGGAAATGCTGGCAATGGCATCACGCAGACGGGTTTCCGCTGTCTGTGCCCGCGATTGTGCAAACCGTTCCTGAGTCACATCCAGGGCCACACCAATCAAGCGGTTAAAGCCATAGGCATCGGTTTCGCCAACAGCCTGACCCCGTGCATCTATCCAGAGTGATCGGCCGTTTTCCGTTCGCGCGGGTACGCGGAAGGACACATCAAGGGCGCCATTTGTGCGGGATCCCAAAACGGCTTTATGCAAGCGATCACGATGTTCAGGTGCGACGCGGCTCAGGACGTCTTCGGTACTGGCGACACCGGCACCACCCCAACCGAGCATGACGCCGGTCACTTCGGACAGATAAACGAGATCCTCCTTGAGGTCCCATTCCCATATCCCGGCCCGAGCGGCTTCTACGGCCAGACGGTAACGCTCCTGATTGAGCTCATACTGCTGGCCTTGCTGAGCCGAGCGCCTGTGTTGGAGGTAAAACAGACCGGCAAAGATCAGGCCGACCAATAGCGGCCAGCCCGCTTGCCATAGCAACATCAGTCCAGTGCCGGTTACGGGACTGTCCAGTGGAATGGCCTGAAGCAAAAGAAGGTCTTGTCCTGTGATTCCTACGCTCAGGACTCGAACTGGAGTGCCATGCAAAACTGGCAAGTCCGGCGCCGGTGTTGCCGGTATGCCTGTACGCGCAGCTTGTAGTAAGACATCGGCAGAGATTCCATACAAGGCATCCGCTCTAACCCCAACCCACTCAGCCTTGGTGGCCGCAAGCAATGTCCCGTTTTTGTTGACCAGACTTTGTTCTTTATCGAGGGGAATCTTGATTCGAGTACTGATCCAGCGCCCGTCCCGTGCTTTCACGCGAAAAATGACACTGTCTTGATGACTTGGGTCGGGATAAAGGCTCAGGGATTTCGCCGTTCGAACACGGCTACCAGCGGTAAGGGCTTCGAGGCTAGGTGCTGACGGAGCGCGTGTGGCGGAAGCCACCGCGATAAGCGTTCCAGACGCATCACTAAGCGCGACGACATCAAGGTCAGCTGCAGTCCTGGCAATTTCCGCTACCGACATTGGATCGGCACTTGTTCGCGCGAGGCTTTCTGCACCGGCCTGAAGTGCTGTCTGAGCCTTAAGGAGACGTGTGTTGATCTCCGATGCGCGTTGAGACAAGTCCGAAAGGGCAGCTGTGACGGCTGGGTCTTCGCGTTGCACATCCTGCTGGTGCTGGTGATAACCGGAGATGCTGCCGAAAATGACCAGTCCCAATGCCAGCACAAGGGCAATGATCCGCGCATTGGGGCTCAGGCTCAGACCGGGCCGACCCGAATTCTGCACCTGGCGGCTGCCACTGACCTTTGCCGTTTTCGCGCTCCGGGCCACGATCCTGTCCTGCACACGCGCCGGGAAGCAGGTTGTCGAACCTGACCGGACTGATGAATCACAGACAGGCTAAGCAGCGTTGCCTCGCCTGTCGAGGGCGAGAACCGGAAATGGTTAATCTTTTGTTTCAACCTGCTCTTCGGGTGGCCGATGGTCCTCGCTCCAGCCCGCCCGTCTTTCAGGGCCACTGTATTTTGGATCCATCTTGCGTCGCCGGTCCGGCCCGAAATAATTGGCCGCCTTGATGTAGGGGCGCGGGTGATCGATGACCGAAGCTACCTTGCGATGCAGTTCCAGTGCCGTGACCGGCTTGCAGCAAAACTCATTCACCCCGGCGTCGCGGGCAGCCAGCACCCGGGTGCGTTCCGAGTGAGCCGTCAGCATAATGATTGGGACATAGCGATTGGGGCTGTCCGAAGAATTGCGGACCAACTGGACGAACTCGACGCCATCCAACACTTCCATTTGATAGTCGACAATGACGATATCGATGGCATCGTGCTTGAGCCGGTGAAAGGCTTCGGTTGCGTCCTTGGCTTCAAATATGATCGTAGCGCCAAAACCCCTAAGGATGGTTTTGACGATATTGATCATGTGGACGTTGTCGTCCACCACCATAAATCTGACGCGTTCCAGGCCAGCCATTATACCCTGTCAGTCTTACACCGAAGCGTCTGTTCGGTGTTTTGGTAGATTCGCACAGGCTATTCCTGTTCTTCGGGATCTGAACCCTTATATCCCTACCAAGCCCTTAATGATCCGAACCTGCAATGGCCTTTGCGGCCTGTTCACGTACATTTGGGGACAGGGATTCTCGTGAAAGCAGAAAGCTCAGGGCGGCTCGCATTTGCTGGCCGCGTTCAAAGCTAAAACGGCCCCAGTGGCCGAGCGGGTCGACAAGCCGGGCGGCACTGGCCGGGTTGAGGGCATCGACAACTGCGATCTGTTCCGCCAGCCACTGATAACCCCGCCCATCCTGAGCATGCATCGCAACAGGATTGACGCTGGCAAAGGTCTGGAGAACGGCGCGCATCCGGTTCGGGGTGCGATAATCGAAATCCGGATGACAGGTCAGAGCCATGATCGCATCGAGACAGCCTGCAGCCGGGTTGCGGGCCTGAAGGGCGAACCATTTGTCCAGAACCAGAGGCTCATGATTCCAGCGGCTGTAAAAGCCGTCCAGCGCCTCGGTCCAGGCCGATCCCCCGCGTCGCATCAGGGCCAGCATGCCGCCCATTTCCTCACTGAGGGTCTTGGCCGAGGTGATGTGGGCCTGGATCAGCGCCGTTCGTGCCTCAGTTGTCGGGTGAAGGATGGCCAGAAGATCCAGCAGGCTGTTGCGCAGGGTCCGGGTCCCGGCGGCGTGAGCATCGGCGCGGAAAGCCCCCTCAGTCGGTGCAAGCTGGGCATAGAGCGCCAGCATGGCCGCTTCGAGGTGTTCCGCACAAATCCTCATAAGATATTCACGGGCTGCATGCAGTCGCAGGGGATCGGCCGGGCGCAGGGTCAGGCTGAGATCCTGTTCGCTGGGAAACTGCAGCATCAGGGCGGCAAAGGCTGGGTCGGTCCTGGCGTGTTCAAGGGTGCGGCCAAGGGCCAGGGCAAAGGCGGCCTCGCCCTCGGAGTCCGGCTGATCCGATGCCCGCGCCCGAATCAGTTGGGCGGCAAGCGTTTGAGCCGCTTCCCAGCGATTGAACAGATCCGGGTCATGGCCCATGCGGACAAACAGATCCTGAGTGGGTTCCTCAAGGCTCAGGCTGACCGGGGCTGAAAATCCGCGCAGCAGCGACAGGACAGGCCGCGATCGGACGCCCTCAAGGCGCAGCCGCGCTTCGGCTTGATCGAGCACAAACACCGTCTCGCTGAGGCCTGTCTGCGTGTCCCGATTAAACAGCAAGGCAGACCCGTCTTCAGACAAAAGGCCCAAACGGATCGGGATTGGTACGGGCTGTTTACTGGGCTGACCCGGCGTGTCGGGGGTTGATTGGCTCAGGAAGATGTCCAGCGTCTGTTGGTTTGGAGACCATGTGCTGCGGGCCGTTACCCTTGGCGTGCCGGCCTGTGTGTACCAGGGCATGAAGGATGCAAAGGATTGCCCGGTCACGGTCTCAAACGCCGAGATGAAATCCTCCACCGTGGCAGCCGTCCCGTCATTGGCCGCGAAATAGTGATCGAGGGCCTTGCGGTAGGTCTCAGGCCCCACCAGTGTCCTCAACATGCCAACCAGTTCGGCTCCTTTTTCATAAATGGTCGCCGTATAGAAATTGTCGATCTTCTCATAGCTGTCCGGACGGACGGGATGGGCGAGGGGGCCGCCGTCCTCGGCAAACTGACGGGCGCGCAAGGCCTTGACATCCTTGATCCGCTGCACGGCTTCGCCACGCATATCCGCCGAAAAGCCCTGATCCCGATAGACGGTCAGCCCTTCCTTGAGGCAGAGCTGGAACCAATCGCGGCAGGTGACCCGGTTGCCCGACCAGTTGTGGAAATATTCATGGGCGACAACGCTTTCGATCCTTTCATAATCGGGATCTGTGGCGGTTTGCGGATCGGCCAACAGCAGCGCCGCATTGAAGATGTTCAGGCCCTTGTTCTCCATGGCCCCAAAATTGAAATCGCGTACGGCCACGATCATGAACAGGTCGAGATCATATTCCCGGCCATAGACTGCCTCGTCCCACGCCATAGCGCGTTTGAGCGAGCCGAGCGCATAGGCCGCACGGGACGACTGGCCGGGATCGACATAGAGTTCGAGGGCCACGTTTCGGCCCGAGGCGGTGGTGAAATGGTCGGCCAGCAGGTCGAGTTCCCCAGCAACAAGGGCAAACAGATAGGACGGTTTGGGGAAGGGGTCTTCCCACACCGCGTAGTGACGCCCATCGGGCATTGTCCCCTGCTCAATGCGGTTTCCATTCGACAGTAGGCGCGCATAGCGGGTTTCGGCCCGCAGGGTGACCCGATAGCGCGCCAGCACATCCGGCTGGTCCATCATAAAGGTGATGCGGCGGAAGCCTTCGGCTTCGCATTGGGTGCAGAACCGCCCCCCCGAAAGATAAAGCCCTTCGAGGCTGGTGTTGGCCGAGGGGTTAATACGCACCTCTGTTTCAAGGCGGATGGGCGTCCCTTGGTCTTCAGACAGCAGGCCCTTCAGCGTTAGGCCGGTTTCACTAAGGCCATAGTCATCCGCGCTGAGGTCTCGGCCATTGATCGACACACGAATGAGCTCCAGGCGCTCCCCGTGAAGAAAGAGAGTGTCTTCCGGCCCGTTGCCACGTGGATTGGGTTCAATCAGGAGGTGCGAAACTACCCGAGTCTTCTGCGGATCCAGATCAAAGCCAAGCTCGACATCGGTCACACGCCACGCCGGGGGGCGATAGTCCGCCAATTTATGAACCGTAACAGGGCTAGGGGCGTTATCAGAGCGCATGGAACCTCCGGGGTTGGACCATACCTTGTCAGGCGCAGGCTGTTTCGCAAGGCGCATTGGCGATTATGGGGACTTAGAAACCAAAATTAAGATTCTGCTAGGGGCGTTTCTAAACGGCTCTGCAAGGGCAAAGCGATATAGTCAAAAACGTACAGTGTTAGTCTTCAGTATGAATAGAGTGAACGCGTAAAGAAGCGTAAGACTTCAGCAGATATCCGGATAAGCATCCGGTTCTTAAGGAACGCCCATGTCGTTTAATGCCCCGTTCAAGACCCTCAAGGTTCTGTTTCTTGGTGCGGATAACTCTGCCCGTTCGATTCTGGCAGAAGCCTTGCTGAACCGCTTAGGAGCGGGTCGCTTCGAGGCCTATTCTGCTGGGTTCCGGCCTGTTTCTGCAATTTCTCCTTACGCGCATGCTTTGCTGCATTCAATTCACTACAAGGCGGATACGCTTTACTGCAAGTCTTACGAAACGTTCGTGGGTTCGCACGCGCCGGAATTCGACTTCATCTTCCGCATGACTTCAGACTTTCCGTCACAAGGTCGATGGCCAGAATTTAACGGGGATCCAATGGTGATCGACTGGTTCTTGCCAGACCCGGGTGAAGTGATGGGGTCGTCGGCGATGATTGCCGCCGCCTATGCGGATGTGTTTGGTCGCTTGGCCAACCGTATCGATGTTTTCACCCAGTTGCCGCTGGATAGCCTTAGCCGTATGGCGCTCAATGCCCGACTGGAACGCATGGGCGAAGAGCCCTTCCGTCTGGCCTCGTAAAAAGGACGATAATCTCTGTTCTGAGTATTTAGACCTACGGGTTTACACAAGCTCGCGCAAAAGATGTTTTGCGCGAGCTTTTTACTTTGGTTTTAACTTTGCCTTAGCCATATTTTTCTAGCGTCCCCTCAACCCAAGGGGATCGGCATGACTATTACGCAAAAGGTTTTCGCGCCAGTTGCTCTACTAGCTATGGCCTTGATTATGTTAGCTCTAGCAGCACAATGGGTCATATCCGACCTTTCCGGGGCTTCCAGTCGGTTGATCCATGAGCAGAGCCAATTGCAAAGGGCTCTGGAAATTCGGTCGGTGAGCCGCTCCCTTCAACGCGATACGATCAACTATATTTTTGAGACCAAGCCCAAGGAGCGAAATAAAATTGTTGAGAAACTGGCGGAGCGGTCCAAGAAACTCAAAGCCCATGGGCAATGGTTGGTAGAAAATACCCGGCCCTATCAAGGGGCAAAGTTCGTTGAGTTTGTCCGCCAGAACGATTTGGTGCTTGAGCAAATAAATCACGTTATCAGGTATAGCGATCAGGTTACTGATCCGATGGCCGCCTATGCTGAATTTGGACAAACCGTTCGTCCAGCTGAGCGAAAAGCCTCAAAGATAGTTGACCAAGTTATTAAAACAGCTGAAGAGCAGATTAAAAAAGCTCAGGATTCCCAGTCTCGCGAAACACAGAAGAAGAGTGTTGCCTTAATTTCCATATCTGTATTGGTTGTTTTAGTGTGTTGCGGCGCAAGTATTCTAATTGTCCAACAGGGCGTTGCCAAGCCGCTCAATCAAAACGCAAAAATTGTCCTTGAGTTGGCCCGTGGTAATCTGGATGTATCCATCCCTGTGAATCGTCGAGATGAGCTGGGCGAACTGGCGCGTAATCTGAACCAGTTTCGCACCAATATGTTAGAGGCCCAGCAAGCCGCACGTGCGGAGGGCGCGGCCAGGGCGCAAGAAACTGAGGCGCGCACACATAGGCTTGACGCACTGCTTCAGCGGTTTGACGCAGATTGCGCGGCAGTTGTTGCGGCTGTGGACCGCTCAGCAGCTGAACTGGGCCGAACAGCCGAATCTGTGCGTCATTTGGCGCAGCAAGCCGCAGAAACTTCGGGCCAGATTACAGAGACCTCTGGCAACCTGTCCCTAACGGTTGAAGATATTGCCGTGGCTACGGATCATCTTAATCAGGCCGTTGTCGAGATTTCGCAACAAGTCCAAACGGCGGATCAGATTTCTGCCGCAGCCACTGGACGGGCCGAACAAAGCGCAGTGCTGGTCGGGGGGCTGGATGAAAAAATCCGCGATATTTCTTCTGTGGTCAGTCTCATTCAGGACATCGCCGCTCAGACAAACCTGCTCGCATTGAACGCCACGATCGAAGCGGCGCGGGCAGGGGAGGCCGGTAAGGGGTTTGCTGTGGTGGCTGGGGAGGTCAAGGGGCTGGCAGACGGAACCGCCAAGGCCACAACGACGATTACTGGCCAAATCTACGCCATTCAGGGTGAGGCAACTGGTGCGGTGGAAAGCCTGGACGCCATTCGCGCCACGATTGAAACAATTCGCTCCAGTAATGCAACGGTTACGGCTTCGGTCATGCGTCAAACGGCAGCGACACAGCAGATCGCCAGCAATGTCCGATCGGCCGCGGAGCGGTCGCGACAGGTTTCTGAGGCCTTGTTGGCCCTAAGGCAGGCAGCAGAAGAGGCGGAAGTTATGGCTTCGACTGTTCAATCCAGTGCTACCAGCCTTACTGAGCGATCACAAACACTCCGTAACCAGGTTGGAGCATTTTTGCGCGACATAAAAGTGGCTTAAATTTGCATTAGTAAAGAATTTTGTTAACTAGGAATATTATGCAAATTTCTGACAAATGTCTCTTAATTTATAATTAAATGGTAGTAAGTACTCTATTTGCATTGAGTTTGATCGAGTATGAATTGATCAAGCTTTTGTTTTTCTGTCGTGCGTTGCGTTTCTATTCTCCCCCCTCTCTCCTGATGCCCTGGTCGTCCGACGGCCAGGGTTTTTCTTTGGCCTCGCTTGACAGGCTGTAAAATCAATATATCTAGTATTCCAGAAATATAGAAATGGAGTTCACATGCGCCTGCATTTACACCTCAAAACCCACGATCTGGATGCGACTCGTCACTTTTATACGGCTTTGTTTGACAGGGCCCCCGCAGTGGAAAAGCCGGACTACATCAAGTGGTCGATCGAACATCCGCCCCTCAATCTGGCTGTGTCGCTTCAGGCCGCAGATCGGCCGACGGGCCTTGATCATACGGGCATTGAGTTTACGGACATGGCCGAACTG
>JBKBWB010000351.1:0-2226 GCA_046289215.1 Asticcacaulis sp.
ACATATCGGTATCGACGGTGACGCCCTGACGGTCCTTGTGATCGTAAAGGATCTCTTCGAATTTATGGTGATCGAGGCCCAGCACCACGTTCTAATACATGGTGATAAAGCGACGATAGCTGTCAAAGGCAAAGCGGCGGTCACCCGACAGGCTGGCCAGACCCTCGACGGTCTCGTCATTGAGGCCGAGGTTCAGCACCGTGTCCATCATGCCCGGCATGGACGCGCGTGCGCCCGAACGAACGGACACCAACAACGGGTTTTCTTTGTTGCCGAACTGCTTGCCGACAAGGCTTTCGACCTTGGCCAGGGCGGTGGCCACCTGATCCTTCAGCGACTGAGGCAGAGTTTGCCCGTTGTCGTAATAATAGGTGCAGGCCTCGGTGGTGACGGTAAAGCCCGGGGGTACCGGCAGACCAAGGGCGGACATTTCAGCAAGGTTTGCTCCCTTGCCGCCCAACAGGTTCTTCATCCCGGCATCGCCATCCGCGCTGCCGCCGCCAAAAGCGTAAACCCAGCGGGTTTCAGTAGAATGCGACATGAGAAATCCCCTCAGCCTGAAATCGTTGCAAAGTTAGCTACGCGATTAGCGGTATCGCGCACAAAGGTCAAAAGCCTTAACCGGTTCAGGCGAATAGCCGGGTCTGGGTCATTGACCAGCACACCTTCAAAGAAGGCATCCACCGGCCCGCGCAGGCCCGCCAGAACGCGCATGGCGGCGGCAAAATCTTCGCTGGCCAGGGCCGTATCGAGCGATGGAACGGCGGCATCGAGCGCCTGGATCAGCGCCGTTTCTGCGACATGGGTCGCCAGTCCGAGATCCGGGTGACCCGCAATCTGCTCATCCGGGTTCTTCTTGGCCTCTGCCGCCAGGATGTTGTTGGCGCGCTTGTACCCGGCCAGCAGGTTGGTCCCGTCTTCGCTGCTGACAAACTGATCGAGCGCGCCGACGCGGGCGACGATCCGCACCAGATCGTCATCGCCCAGCGAGAACACCGCATCCACCAGATCATGGCGGCGGCCCTCTTCGCGCAATTGCACCTTCAGGCGGTCGGCAAAAAAGGCCAGAAGATCGCGGACCAGAGCCGAGACCTGTTCAGAGATATCACCGCCGTCGGCCGGCTGATTGACGATTTCCGCGGCCACACTCAGGGCTTGGGGCAGACGCTCCGGCGGCACGGCTTTAAGGTTTTCACCCAGATTGTCGCGCGCGCCCTCGGTGGCCACGTCCGACGCGGCGCGAATCGCCGTCGTGGCCACCTCGGCCAGAACGGGCGACAGGGCAAGGCGTGTCCCGCTTTCAAGGATCAGGCGGATAATCCCCAGGGCCGCACGACGCAGGGCGAACGGATCCTTGGAGCCGGTCGGCTTTTCATCAATGGCAAAGAAGCTGACGAGCATGTCGAGCTTGTCGGCCAGCGCCACGAGCACGCTCAAGGGCGCTGTGGGAACCGTATCCGACGGCCCCTGAGGCCGGTAGTGATCGCGCACGGCATCGGCAAGCGCCGCCTCAAGACCGGCTTCACGGGCGTAGTAGCCGCCCATGATCCCCTGAAGCTCCGGGAATTCTCCGACCATGCCCGAGGCCAGATCGGCCTTGGCCAGACGCGCCGCACGGGCGGCGAGATCCGCGTCCACACCCAGTTTCGGGGCCAGCCAGGTCGCCAGGGTGACAATCCGCTCAACGCGGGCCTTCATGCTGCCCAGACGCGCATGGAAGGTCACGCCCGTGAGCTTGCCCAGCCAACGATCAAAGTTGCCGGCCTTGCGGTCTTCGTCCCAGAAGAAGCGGGCATCGTTAAGTCGGGCCGACAAAACCTTGGCATTACCGCGTTTGATCTCGGCCCCGCCATCGGCGGCGACGATATTGGCCACCGTGACAAAATGCGGGGCCAGCAACCCCGTTTTCGGATCGCGCACCGCAAAATACTTCTGGTGCGTGCGCATGGAGGTACGGATCACTTCCGGCGGCAGGCTCAGGAAGGCCGGGTCCATATCCCCCAGCACCGGCACTGGCCATTCGGCCAGACCACAGACCTCGTCCAGCAGTCCCTCATCCGGCACAAGCTCAAGGCCCGCCGCCTGACAGACCGCCCCGGCCTGCTTCAGGATCAGCGCACGGCGCTCAGCGGCCTCCAGGAGCACGAAATGGGCCCGAAGCTTGGCCTGATAATCAGCAAAATCCCCGACAGTAAACGGCTCAGCCGCCCCCATGAACCGGTGACC
>JBKBWB010000352.1:0-2220 GCA_046289215.1 Asticcacaulis sp.
CGGGTTCCAGCAAAACGTCGTCGAAGGTAAGGCCTTCGCGAATTTCCATGGGGGACTCTCCGTTTTGCGGGGTTGCTATAGAGCCATGCGCCGGATCCGTAAACCCCCGGAACCGGTCGGCGGGATCAACTTTGACCGGCGTCTGTTACAGGCGGCTCTAACTCTAGCCCCCCCAGCACCTCGGCCATGTCCACTGGAACCGGCGCTGTGAGGGTGCATGTTCCGCCCTCCGGGTGCGGAAAACACAGAGATGCGGCATGCAGCATCAGGCGCGGCACCCCGACCCCGCCCAGCCGTAAGGCCCCGCCATAGCGTGGATCCCCGGCCAGCGGTGCGCCGAGGGCCTGCATATGCACCCGGATCTGGTGCATCCGGCCCGTCAGGGGTTCACAGCGCACCAGCGCCGCTTCGGCATTGCGCGCGATCACCGCATAGCGGGTGGCCGAGGCCATGGCGTCTGGATGTTCGGCGGCACAGGGGCGGATGTAGGCTTCGTTGTCCTCTTCGACACGCCGTAGAGGCATCTCGCAAAACCCCTGATCCGGCAAAACTGGCGGGGCCACCAGCGCCAGATAGGTCTTGGCAAATTGCTTGTTCATCAGGGCCTTGCCAAGGAAACTGGCGGCGGGCTGGGTCTTGGCCGTCAGGATCACGCCGGAGGTATCCCGGTCGAGACGGTGAACCAGACGCGGGCGCTTGCCATTGGAGCGGGCAAAGGCCCACAGATGCTCATCCAGCGTATGCACCTGTCCCCGCCCCCCTTGGCTCGACAGCCCGGCAGGCTTGTTCAGCACCAGCACATGGGCATCCTCATAGATCACGAGGCTGCGGGCAAAGGCGATCTCGGCCTCGCTAAGGGCAATGGGTTTGTCGATAGCCTTGGGTTTGGGCAAGGCCCCCGGACGGCGGGGCCCCATCTTACGGCGCTTGGCAGAGGTTATGCTCATGAGGGGTCTTGACCATGATCACGCCCAGCCCGCAAGGCCGCCCAGTGTTCCAGACGCGCTTTAACCTTGGCTTCGTGCCCCTCACCCTTGGGCGCATAAAAGGTCTGACGGGCCATGCCGTCGGGGAAATAGGACTGACCCGAAAAGCCCTCGGGCGTATCATGGTCGTATTGATAGCCCGCCCCATAGCCGAGATCCTTCATCATCTTGGTCGGGGCATTGAGGATATGGGCGGGCGGCGGCAAGGATCCGGTCTTCGAGGCGGCTTGCTTGGCCGCTTTCCAGGCCTTGTAGACCGCATTGGACTTGGGCGCAGTGGCCAGATGCACCACCGTTTGGGCCAGCGCCAGTTCGCCCTCGGGTGAGCCCAGAAAATCGTAAGCATCCTTGGCGGCCGTCGCCACCAGCAGTGACAGAGGATCCGCTTCGCCAATGTCTTCGACCGCCATGCGCACGAGGCGTCGGGCGAGGTAAAGCGGCTGCTCGCCGCCGTCCAGCATCCGCGCCAGCCAGTAGAGCGCCGCGTCCGGGTCTGATCCGCGAACCGATTTATGCAAGGCCGAAATCAGGTTGTAGTGCTCATCCCGGCTCTTGTCATAGGCCGGACGACGCTTTTGCAGTAACCGGATCAAGGCGTCTGGATCGAGCGGGGCGTCTGGAGCCAGCAACAGCAGAGTCTCGGCCAGGGTCAGCAGATACCGCCCATCGCCATCGGCCATAGCGAGCAAGGTTTCGCGCGCTGCAGGGGTCAAATTGAGAGTCTGGCCGGTATGGACCTCTGCGCGCTTGAGCAAGGCGTCGAGTGCCTCGGCCTCTAGTCTGCGCAGAACAAATACCTGACACCGCGACAGCAAGGCCCCATTCAGCTCGAACGAAGGATTTTCCGTGGTGGCCCCGACCAGCACTATCGTGCCGTCCTCGACATAGGGCAGAAAGCCGTCCTGTTGGCTGCGATTGAAGCGATGGATTTCATCGACAAACAACAGAGTGGTCTGGCCGTTTTGTCGGCGCAATCGAGCAGCCTCAAAGGCCTTTTTCAGGTCCGCCACACCCGAGAACACCGCCGACAGGGGCTGATAGGCAAAGCCCACGGCCTCGGCCAGCAAACGTGCGAGCGTCGTCTTGCCTACCCCCGGCGGCCCCCACAGGATCATCGACGGTAAGTGGCCGCGTGACAAAAGCTGCGATAAGGGCGCGTCCGGCCCCAGAAGGTGGTCTTGGCCAATCACGTCCGACAGACTGCGCGGCCTGAGCTGCTCAGCAAGGGGCGCCT
>JBKBWB010000353.1:0-2213 GCA_046289215.1 Asticcacaulis sp.
CGGCGTCTCCGGCAAAAGCTCGTTCAAGCGGCGGGTGAAACGCTCACGAATGGCGTCAGTCTGGGCTGTGGCTTCGGCTTCCGCCGCCTCAATCCGGGCGGCAATGGCGTCCATATGCTGGGTCAGAACCGGCAATAGTCCCTGCCCCTCGGCCTGACGGGCGGCCTTGAGCGCGTCGAGCACAGCCGCCAGATCCCGGGCCATGGCCGCTTCGACCGCCGCGCGCAGGTCTGGATCGTCTTGCTCGTCCGCCTGATCGAGCACACCGCGCAGAGCCAGCAAGCCGTCGGCGCGGGGCTTATCGGCCTGACCGGAGGCGACCCAGTTTGAGCACAGGTCAAGATACTGATCGAGCAATGCCGAATTGATCGTGATCGACTTCCCAAGTGCGTCCTGTTTCGCCGTCAGGCTGATCTGGATCTGTCCGCGCTGGAACCGGGCCTGAGCCGCCTCGCGGGCCATGCGTTCAAGGGCGTCGAACCCTTGGGGGCCACGAAAACGGGCCTCCAGCGTGCGGCCGTTGACGGAGCGCGCCTCCAGCGTCCAGCGCCAGGTGCCCTGGGCACCGTCGATCCGAGCAAAGCCGGTCATTCCGGAAAGAGCCATCGTCTCAAACCCGTGGATGCGCCGGTCCGGGCCGATCAGCGCCCGCCAGCTGAGGAAACCGATTGCGCGGCGCGGGCTTCAATCGCTCGCCAACGCGCGACGTTATCAAGATGCTGCGTGTAGGTTGCGGCAAAGGCGTGACCTCCGCTCCCATCGGCAACAAAATAGAGGTCGTGGGTCTGAGGCGGATTGAGAACCGCCTCAATGGCAGCCCGACCCGGGTTGGCAATCGCCGTCCGTGGCAAGCCGTTGACCGTATAGGTATTCCAGGGCGTGGGAGTCGTCAGCTCAGATTGGCGCAGGCCCCGGCCCAGAGGCTCCCCCTTGGACACGCCATAGACCACGGTCGGGTCCGATTGCAGACGCATACCCAGACGCAGCCGATTGACGAACACCGCCGCCACCTGGGGCCGTTCATGCGCCAGGCCGGTTTCTTTCTCGACCACAGACGCCAGGATAATCGCATCATCCGGGGTCTCGACCGGGATCGTGCGATCGCGCTTGGGCCAGAGATCTTGCATCAAGGCCTTTTGAGCGGCAGTCATCCGATCCAGAACCGCCTGACGGCTTTCGCCCCGGTCAAAGGCATAGGTATCGGGCAGGATCGTGCCTTCTTCGGGCGTCTTGACCTTACCCGTCAAAAGAGGCTCGGCCATCAGAATGCGGACAACCTGGGCCGAGGTCTTGCCTTCGGGGACAGTGACCACGCGCAGGATCACGTCGCCTTTGTGCAGACGCTCCAGAATCTGCATCGCCGAGGCCCCAGAGGGAATGGCATAGTCCCCCGCCATCAGGGGCTTGTCTTCGCCCTTAAGGCGGGCGGCGAGGCGGAAGGTCAGGGTATCGCGGATCAGCCCCTGCGCTTTCAGCGTCTTAGTCAGGGCGATCACGCCTTGGCCGCGCTTGAGGGTAATTTCAGTCTGATCCCCCTGTTTGGCGCGGGGGCCAGGACCATAGACGCCGGACAGGACCCATACCCCCCCTGCTAGGCCCAGCAGGGCGACACCGGCAACCATGCCAAGAGCCGGAGCCATCAGGCCACGCCCCTGTGCGCGCTTTGCGGGGCGTTTCGCCCGGCCCATCAGTCGACCTTGCCGAGGATCAGCGCGGCATTGGTCCCGCCGAAGCCAAAGCTGTTGGACAGGACGTAGTTGATGGTCATGGGCTTGGCCTTGTGCGGCACAAGGTCAATCAGCGTCTCAAAGGCCGGATTGTCGAGGTTGATCGTCGGCGGCGCAACCTGATCGCGGATCGCCAGCACACCAAAGGCGGCTTCGACAGCCCCGGCGGCCCCCAGCAGGTGGCCAATGGCCGATTTGGTCGAAGAGACCGTACCCTTGCTGGCGGCATCGCCCAGCAAGCGCTCAATGGCCCCCAGCTCAATGCCATCGGCCATAGTCGAAGTGCCATGGGCATTGATGTAGTCAATCTGATCCGGACGGATGCCCGCGTGCTTCACAGCCGCCACCATGGCCCGGTAGCCACCGTCGCCATCCTCGGATGGAGCGGTGATATGATAGGCATCGCCCGAAAGGCCATAGCCGCACACTTCGGCATAGATGGTCGCGCCGCGCGCCTTGGCGTGTTCGTATTCTTCGAGAACCAGA
>JBKBWB010000354.1:0-2208 GCA_046289215.1 Asticcacaulis sp.
GGGGCGGGGACAAGCTGGCCAAGCGCCGCAATCCGTTGGGCGGCTTGTTTGGTTTCAGGATCACCCAAATGTCGTTTCAGAACTGCCGTCAGGGCCTCGAAGGCCAGGGGCGTGACGAACACCGCTCCGGCCAGGGCGGGGAGACTTCCAGTGCCTCCGTGCAACAGCAGCGCCGCGAGGGTCAGAGCTAAGCCCACAGCGGTGAAACCATCCAGGTCGAGGCTGTCGTGGATTTGCGTGCGCCGGGCGCTGTCCCAGTCGGCTTCGGCACGGTCTAACGCCTCCGTCAGGGCTGGGGCCAGCCCATAGACCCGGATGTCCGGCAAGATAGCGCGGGCCTGATCCCATCGCGCCTGAAGCGCCATTCGGGCCTCATTCTCCGTCACGGCCTTGGCCAGACGGCGGGCATTCAGGGCATCGATCACCTTACGTCCGCCGAGGCCTGTCAGGCCAAACCCCCCCAGCAGGATCACGGCGCTCAGCGGGTGATGCAAAAGCGCAAAGAGGCTTGCGGCGAGTCCGCTGCCGATCAGGGCAAACCGGCTAAAATCGGCAATAGCGCGGGTTTCAAGGGTGGCACTGTCCTGGACCAGCCGCCCTGCCAGTTGCCGGCTTTCGGGAGGGCGCTCAGGGTCCACGGCGCGGCAGGCCTGCTCGGGGCCGACCTCGGTCAGGCGACCAAACAACGCCGTGCGGTAATCGGCCATGGTTTCCAGCACCGCATGGTGGCCGAAATAGCGGTCGCCATAGCGGCTGATCGTGCGCAGGATCGCCATGGCACGGATGGTGGCGCTGGGCAGGAGGTAGTTATAGGCCGCAAGAGCAACTGCCCCGCCCAATCCGGCTAGCGCAGAGCCGGTGAGAAAGTGAGTGGCCATGCCGGTCAGGGCCGTTCCAGCGATCCCCGCCAGGACCGCAGAGGTGGCAGCTAAGGGTCGGATCAGACCGCTGCGGATTTTCAAGAACTGTGGCCAAGAGGGCAGGGGGGTGGGCAGGGCGCTCATTGGCCACGCTCCGGCGTCAGGGACACACACACATCCGCGAGGGCCGCTAGCCGGGGATCGTGGGTCGCCAGAAGGCTGGTCCGGCCTTGACGCAGTCTGTTCAGCACACGAACGAAATCTTCTGCCGCCGCGGGATCGAGATCGGCGGTGGGTTCATCCAGGATCAGCAGAACTGCGGGTTTGAGCAAGGCGCGAACCCAACCGACGCGCCGAGCCTCGCCACCCGACAGGCCATGCCGGTCGGCGCTTAATAGCGTGTCCCCACCGCGCGCCTGCCACAGGGGCAAAAGGCCGCAAAGCGTCAGGGCCTCCTGAAGTGCCGTCTCTGTGACGGGCTGGCCTAGGGTGAGATTGTCGCGCAGAGACTGGCTGAGCACCGGCGTGGTCTGGCCGATATAGGCGATATCCGCCGACAGATCCGGGGCGCGGGTAAAGACTTCGGCGTTGACGATAAGGCGGCCCGAGGTCATCCGACCGTGACCGATCAGGGTGCGCAGGAGCGCGGTCTTGCCGCTTCCGCTGGGGCCTGTAAGGGCGAGCAGACCCCCGGAGCGGACCGTGGCGCTCAAGGGCCCGATCTGTGCCTGGGGATCATCGTCAAAACCCAGACACCAGGCATCAAACACGATCTCGGGCGGCACCGTCAGTTTCAGGCTCGGCGCCACGGGTGGGGCCTCTTGCAAGGGGCTTAGTGCGATGTCGGCGGCCTCGGCGACTTCTTTGTCATGATAGGCGGCACTTAACCGGCGAAGCGGGGCATAGACCTCGGGCGCGAGGGCGAGGCAAGCAAAGGCCTCGGCAAAGGTGAGGGTTTCCGGCACCGGAAACGGCAGCAAAGTCAGAAGGCTAAAGCCGCAATAGACGGCGACCAGAGCCACACTGAGGGCGGCGAAAAATTCCAGCACGGCGGCATTGATAAAGGCGATCCGCAGCACGGACAGGGTCGAGGCCGACACCGCGCGGGTGGCGGTCCCGACCTGTTTCGTCTGGTGTGGCCCGGCTTCAAACGCGCTCAGCAAGGGCAGGGCGGCCAGCCGGTCATAAAACAGGGCGGACAGGCGCGAGAGCGTCTCAAACTGGCGGCGGGCGGCATCCCGGGTGCCGAGGCCAATCACCGCCATGATCAGGATAAAGGGCACAAAGGCCCCCGCCAGTATCACTGCGCAGACCGGGCTGAACAGGGCCGCCAGCCCGATCAGGATCA
>JBKBWB010000355.1:0-2177 GCA_046289215.1 Asticcacaulis sp.
CTTGCCCGAGGTGATCACAGCGCCCTTCAGCGCTGCATCGGTTTTCAGCTGCTCGGCCAGCGCTGCCAGCTCATCAAGAGCAGCCTTGCACAGGGTGTTCATCGACTTGCCCGGCGAGTCAAACGTGACCAGGGCAATGCCGTCGGCGTCGGTTTCAATCGTGAAATGCGTCATGGCGTCTGTCCTCAGATCCGTTCAATCACCGTGGCCGTGGCCATGCCACCGCCCACGCACAGGGTTACGAGCGCCGTCGACTGGCCCGTCCGTTCTAGTTCATCGAGCACGGTGCCGAGGATCATCGCCCCAGTGGCCCCGAGCGGATGGCCCATGGCAATCGCCCCGCCACAGACGTTGATCTTGTCGTGGGGGATATCCAGCACCTGCATGTAACGCAGCACCACCGAGGCAAAGGCCTCGTTCAGCTCATAAAGGTCGATGTCCGACACGCTCATACCGAGCTTTTTCAGCAGCTTTTCCGTCGCATAGGACGGCCCGGTCAGCATGATGGACGGCTCAGAGCCGATCGAGGCCATGCCCTTGATCCGGGCGCGCGGCTTGAGCCCCGCTGCCGATCCGGCCTCTTTGGACCCGATCAGCACCGCAGCGGCCCCATCGACGATGCCCGAGCTGTTGCCCGGCGTGTGGATGTGGTTGACGCGCTCGACCTCGGGGTAGCGCTGATTGATCACCGCATCAAAGGCCATTTCCCCCATCATGGTGAAGCTGGGGTTCAGACCGCCAAGGGTCTGCATGTCGGTATTGGGGCGGATGGTTTCGTCATGGGCCAGGCGGGTCACACCCATCTGATCCATCACCGGCACCACGGACTTGCTAAAACGCCCTTCGGCCCAGGAGCGGGCCGCGCGCTTGTGGCTTTCCACCGCATAGGCATCGGCGTCAGTGCGCGAAATGCCCCATTTGCTGGCGATCATATCCGCCGACACCCCTTGCGGGACAAAGTAGGTCGGAAAGGCTGAGGCCGGATCAATCGGCCATGCGCCACCGTCCGAGCCCATCGGCACGCGGCTCATGCTTTCGACCCCGCCGCCAATGGCGAAATCGGCCTCGCCCGAGATAACCTTGGCGGCGGCCATATTCACCGCTTCGAGGCCCGAGGCGCAAAAGCGGTTGATCTGAACCCCGGCGGTCGTTTCGCTATAGCCCGCGGCCAGAACGGCGGTCCGGGCGATGTCCGCGCCCTGTTCCCCCACCGGCGCCACACAGCCAAGGATCACATCATCCACCCGCGACGTATCGAGGGCATTGCGGTCCCGCACGGCCTGCAAGGCCTGACTGGCGAGCGACAAAGCCGTCATTTCGTGGAGCGAACCGTCCTTTTTGCCCTTACCGCGGGGCGTGCGGACGGCATCGTAAATAAAGGCCTCAGCCATGGTGCGTTTCTCCTTTGCCGGACCGAGACAAACTTACATTGACGTAAACGTCAAGCATGTCCCAAGGGAAGGATCCCCGTGTTTTTTGAAAGCCGGTCCGGGTGTGATGGGGGCACGGTCTTGGGTGGGCGCAGTGGATCCGAACTTCGCCTCAGAGGCAACTGGCATTCCCGTGATCCGCGAAAGAAACTGGCCCGTGATCCGCGAAAGAAACTTCAGGACGGGTCAAACAGCAAAACGCCTCCCCCGCGATCGGGAGAGGCGCTGGCCGTATCAGGATTTTTTGGATCCGATCAGAACTTGTAGCCAAAACCGACCGAAGCCACCACCGGGTCAAGCTTGACCTTGGACTTCAGCGCGCCGCCATTGATCTTGGCGTCGGTCTCGAACCAGACCTTCTTGACGTCGGCATTGAGCGACCAGTTGCCCTTCAGGGCCACATCGACGCCGCCTTGCAGGGCATAGCCAAAGCCGTTGTCCAGATCGACCTTGAAGCCGTTCTTGTCCTTACCGCTGTAGAAGATCATGTAGTTGATCCCTGCACCGACATAGGGGCTGACCTGGCCCTTGGGATTAAAGTGATACTGCAGCGCAACGACCGGTGGCAGCACCATGGTCTCGTGAACCTTGACGTCCGTCCCAGGCCCCTTGGCCTTGATCGTGTGCTTGGTGGTCCCGAGGGTGACATCCACGGCAATATTGTCGGTGAGGAAATAGGCAATCCCGAGGGTCGGCTTGGTATCGGCGTCCACATCGACGCTGAGGCCCGAGTCCGCGCCCGCCGCC
>JBKBWB010000009.1:0-16635 GCA_046289215.1 Asticcacaulis sp.
CATACAGTCAAGGTCCGCCGCAATCGGATTGGCCAGCACCAGCGCCGCATCGCCGCCGCCAAACAGGCTGGCGTGGTCGCGCTTGAGGAAGGACCAGGTCACGGCCTCGCTGTAACCCATGGCCGCCAGAGCCCGGCGGGCGATCCGGGCGCGGGTCTGGTGCGGGGTCAAAACGCCACCCGGCTTGCGCTCGCGTTCCGGCAAGGGCGTGGACGGCAGGGCGTCGAACCCGGCAATACGGGCCACTTCCTCGACCAGATCGGCCTTGCCCTCGACATCGCGCCGCCAGGACGGCACGTGCACGGTCACGGCACTGCCCTGGCCTTCGATGACAAAGCCGAGGTGACGCAGGATCTCGAACACGCCTTCACGGGCGAGGTTAAGGCCGGTCAGTTGGTGGACATAGGCCGGATCAAACTGGGCGACCGGTGCACGAAGGGACACGGGCGCCCCGGCCTCGACCACCTCAGAGGCTTCGCCACCGCACAGATCCAGGATCAGGCGAGTGGCCAGCTCGATCCCGGGACGGACGAATTCTGGATCAACCCCCCGGGCAAAGCGGTATTGGGCATCCGAAGTGATGCCGGTCGCCCGCCCAGTCTGGGCGGTCACAATCGGGTCGAACCAGGCGCATTCAAGGAAAATGTCCGTGGTCGTCTCTTCGACCTTGGTGCGGTCGCCGCCCATGACGCCGCCCAGTCCGATGACCCCGTCTGCGTCCATATTAGCGCACATGTCGGGGGTGACCCGAACGGTCTTGCCGTCGAGCATCAGCACATCGGACTCGGCCTCCGGACGCCCGGTGCGCACAACCGTGCCGGACAGCTTGGCCAGATCATAGACATGCAGAGGACGCGCGCGGTCATAGGCGAGGAAGTTGGTGATATCCACAAGCGCCGAAATCGGCTTGAGGCCAATGGCGCTCAGGCGATCCTGAAGCCATTGCGGCGACGGGCCGTTCTTGACGCCCCGGATCACCCGCCCGGTAAAGTGGACACAGGTCTCACCATCGACCTCGACCGTGATCGGACAGGCAAAGGTGCCCGGCACCGGATCGGGTGTGCGGTCGATAAAGCGGCCAAGGCCAGTGGCGGCCAGATCGCGGGCAATGCCGCTGACGCCCAGCCAGTCGGGCCGGTTGGGGGTGACCTCAAAGTCGATCACGGGTTCGGCGGCGAATACGGTGGCCGCCGGGGTGCCGGTGGCCCAGGTCTCGGGCAGCTCCAGGATCCCGTCGGATTCCTCGGCCTGTTCCAGCTCCGAGGCGGAACAGAGCATGCCATTGGACACCACGCCCCGCACTGGCTTTTCCACCAGCGTGACACCAAGGCCCGGCACATAGGCCCCGATCGGGGCATAGATGGTCACAAGACCTGCGCGGGCATTGGGCGCCCCACAGACGATTTCCTTCAGGCCGTCCACCGTCTCGACCTGACAGACTTGCAGCCGGTCAGCATTGGGGTGGCGCGCCGCCGAGACGATCTTTGCGACGCTGAACGGGGCCAGTTTGGCGGCGGGATCGCGGACGTCTTCGACCTCCAGACCCGCCAGGGTCATGGCCTCGGCCACTGCGTGGATGTCGGCCTCAGTGGCCAGATGCTCTTTGAGCCAGGACAGGGAGAATTTCATGGGAACTCTTTCTAACCTCAGCTCAGGCCGCTGGCGCTGCTGGGCGCGGCAAAGGCGCTGAAGCCGTAATGATCCAGCCAGCGGGTGTCGGCGGCGAACATGTCGCGCAGGTCCGGCACGCCGTATTTCAGCATCGCCAGACGATCAACCCCCATGCCCCAGGCAAAGCCCTGCCAGACATCCGGATCGATCCCGCAAGCGCGCAGCACATTGGGGTGCACCATGCCGCAGCCGAGCACTTCGAGCCAGCTGTCGCCTTCGCCGACCTTCAGCTCACCATTGGCCCAGGAGCAGCGCACATCCAGCTCTGCCGACGGTTCCGTGAACGGGAAGTGGTGCGGGCGGAAGCGCGTGGTCAGGCTATCGGTCTCAAAGAACCGCTTGATAAAGGTTTCCAGCACCCATTTCAGGTGACCCATATGCGTGCCCTTGTCGATCACCAGGCCTTCGATCTGGTGGAACATCGGGGTGTGGGTCTGGTCGGAATCGCAGCGGAACACCCGCCCCGGAGCCACAAGGCGGAACGGCGGCTCGGCCCCGGTCATGGCGCGGATCTGCACCGGGCTGGTATGGGTACGCAGCAGCTTGCGGATCCCGTCCGGGGACGGATTAAAGAAGAATGTGTCATGCATTTCCCGCGCCGGATGCTTCTCAGGGAAGTTCAGGGCGGTGAAATTGTGGAAGTCGTCTTCGATATCCGGCCCTTCGGCCACATCAAAGCCCATGTCGGCAAAGATGGCGACCATCTCGTCCATCACCTGCAGCGTGGGGTGAACCCCGCCCTTGCGACGGGCCACCGGCGGCAGCGACAGATCGACCCGCTCCTTGGCGAGCTGGACCCGCAGGGCCTCAGCCTCCAGCACCGCCTTGCGGGCCGCGAGGGCTTCGGTCACCGCATCGCGCACGGCATTGATGCGCGCGCCGGTTTCCTTGCGCTGGTCCGGGGACAGACGGCCCATGTCCTTGAGCAGCAGCGAAATCGTGCCGGTCTTGCCGAGAACCGAGACCCGCACCGCCTCAAGCGCGGCCATGTCGGCGGCAGCAGCGATCTGCGCTAGGGTTTCGGCTTCCAGAGTAGCAGCGTCCAGCGGGGCCGGATCGCGGGGGGTATCGCTCATCGCTTGGGGTCCGTCTCATAACCTGATGACTGAACCGGCTTTGAGAAGACGAAATGCGCCGCTTGGCAAGAGGGGCCGCGCATTTTTCGCGGATTTCCCATGGTGGCGTTTGAGAAATCAGCCTCCAAGGCCCGTCGTAGTCCCTAGCCGCGTTCCTTGGTCTTGCTGAAGGTCACATCGCTGTAGCGTTCGGCCACGTAGTTGATTTCCCACGCGGATTTACCCAGGAACACCGGCTGATCATCCAGATCGCGGCCCATGGCCGAGCGGTGCTTGCCCATAAAGTCCTCGACCTTGGCCTTGTCGCCGCTGATCCAGCGCGCTTCGGCAAAGGGCGACGGTTCGAACACCACATCCAGCCCATATTCATTGGCCAGGCGGTCGGCCATCACCTCGAACTGTAGCTGGCCCACGGCCCCGACGATAAAGTCGGCCCCGAGTTCCGGGCGGAACAGCTGGGTCACCCCTTCTTCGGCCAGGCTTTCCAGCGCCTTTTTCAGGTGCTTGGCCTTGAGCGGATCCTTGACCCGCACGCGCTGGAGGATTTCCGGCGCAAAGTTGGGCAGGCCGGCGTAACGGATTAGCCCGCTTTCCGACAGGCTGTCCCCGACCCGCAGCACCCCGTGGTTGGGGATACCGATCACGTCGCCGCCAAAGGCTTCCTCGGCCAGTTCCCGATCCGAGGCAAAGAACATGATCGGCGCATTGACCGACAATTGTTTGCCGGTGTTCTGGACCTTGAGCTTCATGCCACGGGTGAACTTGCCCGAACAGATCTTGAGCATGGCGATGCGGTCGCGGTGGTTGGGGTCCATATTGGCCTGAACCTTGAACACAAAGCCGGTGACTTCCTTGTCGCCCGGCTCGACCGCCCCATCGGTGCCATTGCGCACGGCCTTGACCGCCTTGGGCGGCGGGGCAAAGGCCCCGATGGTGGCCAAGAGCTGATCGACCCCGAAATGGCGCAGCGCCGAGCCGAACAACACCGGCGTCATATGCCCCTCAAGGAAGGCTTGCGGATCAAACGGCTTGGAGGCCTCGGTCAACAGCTCCGCTGAGTCGGCCAGCTCGGAGCGCTCCGCAGCATCAAGGTACTGATCCAGCCGCGCATCCCCGGCGTCCACGGGATCCGGATGGCCTTCGTCAAATTCCGACCCCGGCGTGCGCTTGGCATAGGGAATAAACCGCCCGGTCGCGAGCTCGGTCATGCCCTTGAACCGCCCGCCCGAGCCCGCCGGCCAATAGAGCGGGGCCGGATCCAGCGCCAGCTTCGAGGCCACCTCGTCGAGGATCTCGAACGGGTCGAGCGCCTCGCGGTCCATCTTGTTGATAAAGGTAATGATCGGGATGTCGCGCATCCGACAGACCTCGAACAGCTTCAGGGTCTGGGGCTCGATCCCCTTGGCGGCATCGAGCACCATGATCGCGGCATCGGCGGCCGTCAGGGTGCGATAGGTGTCCTCGGAAAAGTCTTCGTGGCCCGGGGTGTCGAGCAGGTTGAACATGATCCCCTCATGCTCAAACGTCATCACCGAGGCCGAGACCGAAATGCCGCGCTCGCGCTCGATCTTCATCCAGTCCGACCGGGTGCGCCGGTTCTCGCCGCGCGCCCGCACGGCCCCGGCGGCGCGGATCGCCCCCCCGGCCAGCAGCAGATGCTCGGTCAGGGTGGTCTTACCGGCGTCGGGGTGAGAAATAATGGCAAAGGTCCGGCGGCGGCCGGCTTCGGTCGAAATCAAGCTCTGGGTCATGGCGGCGGGGGGTAGCACGCCCGGCCCCACTTGACCAGTGAAGCGGGCCAGTTGGGGGCGTGAGGTGAGGACACACCAACACCATCCGCGCGCAGCTCGCCCCGCTGCACGGCGCAGAAGAATCGGTTAGGATAAAGGACCGCCCCACAGAATGGATTGGTTTTTTATGTCTAAATTAGTTCAAAAATTGAAATATACATGGAGAGATGTTCGATTAGGTTATAATTTTGTGCAATCTAAGTCCTTACATAAAATTGAGCGATTAGCGACAAGAGATGACTTGATCAATCACTCAAGGAAAAAGTGGGAAGATGCTGACTACACCTGGGAAAACCTAGCAAGTAAAATAATTCAACAGAACATTTATACTAATCTTCAAGATTACTGGCGAACAGACGCAAATGGAAGTAAAAGAACAGAATGCGAGTTAATTAAATCAGGAGAAATTGTAACCATTAAGGGTAAAAAATATCATATAGCACACGCACCACTATATTTAGATTCAGAATCAGAAAATCAATTTACTGAAAAAAAAGATCAGAACAATAAATGAGCACTTCACAAACAAACCCATTGTATTTCTAAGTGGTGTAAATGCTGAAATCATAGAATTTTTTAATAGTTCAAAAACCATAATTGCTGATCACTGTCATTTAAATAAATTATTTATAACAAATTCAAATCCAATCTTTTTTCATTTAAGTGACGGATTTATAAAAGAATTGATTTGTGAAAATGTCACTTTTAACCATTTAAATATATCAAATGAATCTATTATACTTGATGAACTTAATTTATATGATTGCAAAGTTATCGAAAGTTCCAATTTTTCCAATTCAATATTTTATAGAAATGTGCGTTTTAATAGTACACATTTCAATAAAAAAGTATTATTTTATAATATTTGCTGGCCACTTCATCCATTCTACAGCATGAATGCTTTTAGAGATACAACATTTGATGAGATAGCTTATTTCACAAATTCCGGCCTTAATAATTTTCAAATGTTTGCAGAGGCAAATTTCAAATCTGGAGCAAGATTTGATAGAGAATTACGGCACTTGCAACCAATTATTAAATTCAAAGAACAGACAACAGCAAATACAGACCTTACAAACGTAAAAACAACAACCGTACAATTAATTCATATTTCCGAAAGTAGTAAATATGCAAAGGCCGATTATGAAAAATCATTAAGTGATTACTTCAATGAAATCTCAAATAATAACCCCATGAATGTATTTTATCAATATTTAGAATCAGGTTGCAGAACTTTAAAGCATGAGTTTCAAAAAAACTCAGATTTTTTATATGCGCAAATAATGTACAAATACGAACTTAAATCTCGCAAATTACAACAAAAAACACCGATTGGAGAAAAACTTACGTCCAGTATATACAGTTACCTTTCCGATTACGGACTGAGTGTAATTCGTCCAGTATCTTGCATAATAATTCTATTTATTACATTTGCAATTTTCTACTACACATTTAATTACTCACCTATTTATTACTCGATAAATTTACTATTTCCATACACAACAGAAAATACAACATTAAATTGCAACCCTATCAGTATAGCTGATGCATTTGCTGTTTCAGCAAGCCGTATTTTTCCCTTTGGTCCCTTTGACGATGTCAATAACTCTTTTGTAGAAAAGCTCATGTGTCAAAAACGCGGATGGGATATCGGTCTTTTTCGTTTTCTAGCCACACTACAATCGCTCTTTTCAATCGTGCTGGTATTCCTGTTCGGCTTGGCGGTCCGTCGGCGGTTTCAGGTCAGCTGATGAAATAAGCCGAGATCCTCGGGTCTGTCGCCCGAGGATGACGGAATTCGGTAAGCCTTTGTTTCTCCTCCCTATCGCCCCGCGATGGGGCGGTGGCGCGCCGAAGGCGTGACGGAGGGGGCCTTTAGACCTTCACCTTCGCCTTCGCCTTCGCCTTCGCCCTCCGCTTCGCTGCGCTCAGCACCTCCCCATGGCTATCGCCACAGGGAGGAGGAAAACACCCCACTTATCCCCGCCCCGGCGAGCGCCCGCATAATCACGCAACGGCACGGGAGGACAGGCCATGACGGGATGTGGGATGACGCAAAACAGAGCGCGCTTGGCGGCGCAGATGGAAGAGCAGCTGGCGGCGCTGGAGGCCTTGCCGCGGCCCGATAGCAGCGCCGAGATCCTGCGCCGGACGCGTTGTGTCATTGCCCTGGCGCGAGCCTGTGCGGTGATCGAGGGGCTGGAGCGCGACCCGGCGGCGGCGCGGCGCATCGGCACCAAGGCGGCCAATACGAAGACAGCCCAGACGTCGGAGCGCACCGTGCCTACCCCGACGCCCGCCCCGACGCTCGTCCCCCTCAACCGACAGGAACGCCGCCGCCGCAAGGCCGAACAGGCCCGCAGCGGCAACGCCCCCAAACGGGGTTAGTGCCAAACGGTGTTAGTGCTTGAACCGCAACCCGAACAGGGCCGTGCGGCCCGGTGCGACATAGCTGAACACATCTTCGTAGCGGTCATCCGTGGCGTTTTCGACGCGGCCATAGACCGACAGATGATCCCCAAGCGCCACATCGCCCCCGAGGTTGATGAGGGTATAGGCCTTGAGCGTCACGGTCCGGCCCGCGGCGAAATCGGTGTCGGTCATCGCCCCGTTATAACGCGCATTGAGATAGGCCCCGGCACGGTCATCGGTTGCCCGCCAGCTCAGGGTCGCTGAGCCGGTCTGGTTCGGACGGCGGATTTCGCGGACGCGGTTTTCGCGCGCCTTGAGCTGGGTATAGGCCAGATCTAGCGACCATTGCGGGCTCAGGCGCGCCGCAAGCGTCAGCTCCGCGCCCTTTTGCGTCGAGCGGGTGGTTCGGTTGGCCGGGCTCGACACCCAGGTCGGGGAAAAGACCGTGTAGATCTCGTCCTTCAGACGGCTGTCAAAGCCGGTGATACCCAACCGCACGGCCCCGTCGAACAGGCTCTGGTCGAGGCCCAGCTCAAACCCTTCGGACCGTTCGGCCTTGAGGTTCGGATTGCCGACAAAGGTGTTGGGGTTAAAGCCGAACAGCTCGAAATTGCTCGGGGCCTTGATACCGGTCCCAGCGGCGGCGCGCAGGCGCGTTTGCGGGGTCAGGGCATAGCTCGTCGTCAGCCGCCAGGTGGTCGCGTTGCGGAACCGCTTGTTCTGGTCATGACGCAGAGCCAGACCCGCCTTGAAGCGGTCCCCGCCGAGGTCATAGCTCAGCACATAGCCGGTGTTGCTGAGGCGGCGGCGGGCGTTCTGGGCGGTCGTGACCGCGCCGATGGGTCGGTTCTGATAGGTTTCGCGCCGGTGATCGGCGGCAAAGGTCAGGCTGTGGTCAAACCCGCCCGCCGTAAAGTCATAGGCGCTGACATAGGACAGGGTGTTGCGGGTCCCGGCATAGCGGCTATTGGCACGTCCCCCGGTCCGGCTGACGCGTTCGGCGCCCGTGCCTTGCAGGCTGAGGCTCTGGGTCCAGCGCCCGTCCAGCAGCGAAAGGTCGGCCCGCAGGAGGCCGTGGCGGATCTGGTCGGCATAGTCATCGGTGCCGTCGATCACCTGACCATAGGTCGGGGACATCCAGTTCCAGTCCTGGGGGTTGCTGTCGGCGCGGGTGCGGTCATAGCGCACGAGGGCGGTGAGGCGCAGAGCGTCGCTGGCGGTAAAGATCACCCGCCCACTGAGGCCACCCAGTTCTGCCGAAAGATTGCGGATCCCCTTGCGGGCATTGGATGTCCCGTCGGTGACAAGGCCCGATCCGGTCAGGCTGTAATCCAGCGCCCCGGCCACCCCGGCGAGGCGCAGGCCCCCGGCGGTGGTATCGAGGCTGCCGTGTTCGACAAAGGCGCTGACGCCCGGACGCTCGGCCCCGGTGGCGGTCTGGATCGCGATCACCCCGCCCAAGGCATCGGCCCCATAGAGCGCGCTTTGCGGCCCACGCAGGATTTCCAGCTGGGTGCCATCGTGGCTGAGGGTACGGGCAAAGTCATATTCGCCGGTAAAGGGGTCCGAGGCGTCGAGGCCGTCGATTCGGACCTGGACGTGGTTGGCCTCGGTGCCGCGCACGCGCACCTGGGTCTGGGAGCCGATCCCCCCGAGACGGCTGACCGCCATCCCCGGCACATCCCGCAGCACATCCGACAGGATACGGCTTTGGCGGCGTTCAAGAGTCTGGTCGCTGAAGGTGGTGACGCTGCCGCCATAGAGCGCCGCCTTCAGCCCGGCAGGCTTGCGGGTGGCGGTGATCAAGACGTCAGGGGTTTCGGCCACTGTGGGCGCGGGGGACGAGGCAACGGCCAAGGAACTCGCGGCCAGAAGAGACAAGATAAAAGACATGGACTTGGGTCCTGCGGCGTCGGGGCGACGATGACAGGCCCCTGCCCCGCCCTGGCCTCTGGCCATGACGACACAGTCCGGCACAGGCCAACGGACGCCGCAAGCGCCGGACACGCACCGGATGCGGACCTGCCGCGATGCGTCGCTCAACGGAAACCGCGCCCGGACCATCCCCTGGACCCAAGCTAGAGCGACCCCCACCGGCCGGTCTCCTGGCTCGCGGGTCGTCGCGGGCGCAACACCTTCCCAGACCCGAATGGATCCAGTGGCTGCCCCGATCAGGGGGCTTGCTGCGCCAACTCGCCGCTCACAGTTGCAGGGACAGCCCCCGATTACAGGCCAAGCCTGGCACGGGATTCCCGTTCAAGCCCGATTAAGGGCACCGGTGCGATCAGCCGCAAAACATTTGCAGCCCGGCGGCTATACGCCGGTCTGTATGGCTTGGCAATCTCTGGCATAGGGTTGCCGTGCGGGGTCAGCCTTGTGTGAGCGCTTTCAGCATCGCCCCGAGTCGTAAGGGTAAGGGCGGCAAGAGGCGGCGAGAAACCGTGGCAATCTCTGGTACAAATCCGGCCGCCCGGAAGGGCTCCAACAGTGTCTCTAGCTGTTCTGGCCCGGTGGCGGTGATCAACAGCAACCACAAGGGCGTTGTTTCCAGGTCATGCTCGATGGCGTCGGCCATCAACACAAAAGGACAGGCCGCAATTAGCTCGCGAAGACGCCCTTCGGTAACGGGGGCGCGCTCGACATGACGCAGGCGGATCCAGAACGGCTTAAGACCCGCTAACCGCTCCAAGTCTATGTCCGCGTGGTAAGCGCGGATGTAGCTGTCCTTTTCCAAACGCCCCATCCGAACGACACAGGGGGTCGCCGACAAGCCAGCCTGTTCGGCCAGTTCAGTTTTGGACATCCGACCCCGCTCGGCCAGGGCTGACAGAATTTTCAGGTCAAACCCGTCGAGGCGGATCTTTCGGCTGGGTCGTAAAGTCAAGACATGCCTCCGGAGCAACGACTGAAGGGTGTCCAGCCTCGGACGAAGCACTATTGCGCGCCAAAGACAAGTTTTGGCATGAAAACTTAAAGAATGGGAAATCGATTTCTATATTGCACGAGATACAAACTGAGATCGCTGGCAACCAAAGAAACTAAATTATGATCAGGAAATTTTAAGCGGAAACTTGTGAATTATCATCTATAAGTTTCCCCGCCCATCAAAGCTTGATTTGGCAGCTCTTTGACTTAAGGAACAGCATTACCCAGGCATTAAGGCCGATAAAGGCCAAGACAATCACGAAACTGGCCCCCTCTGGGGTGATGACCCCGGATAGCGGGACGAACAGAAAGTCCCAAGCCTTGGCCAGCAGGAGGATCGACGCCAGATAGTGCAGCACATAGGCAAACAGAGCATTGATGCCAAAGGCCTTGAGCAGATTGGCTAAGGGCTGGGGCAATCCGAGGCCGGACGGCTCGCCTCGCGCATCCTCCAGGGCATGAAACAAGGCCAGCACCAGTAAGGTCAGGCCCGTGGTCAGGGCCACATAGCTGCCAGTCCAGAGGTCCTTGCTGATCGGATGGATCAGGCCCCAGATCAGCCCGCCGATCAGAATCGCTGTGCCCAGCAGCGCCAGAGACCGGCTCTGAGCAAGGGTTGCGGGCTGTTCGCGCAGACGCGTGCCGATCAAGGCCCCGATCAGGCCCTGGGCGATGGCAGGTAACGTGCTGAGCAGCCCCTCGGGGTCATAGCCCAGCGGGCCCTTGACGAAGATATAGGGGCCGAACACCAGGCGGTCGATCAGGCCTTGCCAGTTCTGGCCCGGAACCGACAGGTCCGTGGCGATACCCCCGCGAAGCGGCAGACTGAGGATCCCCCAATAGCCCAGCAACAGGGCCAGGATCACCCCGATATGGGTCCGGCGACCGAGCGTGAGATGCACCACCACAACCGCGAAAAACACCAGCGCCAGACGCTGGAGCACTCCCGGCAATCGCGCAACATGGGCCGAAGGATCCGCCAGCCAGTAGAGATTGCTAAGCACCAGCCCGATCAAAAGCAGCCGCACCGCGCGGTTGGCATGCCGCCCCAGACCCGCCGGGGTCAGTCGACCGCCCGCCTGATAATCCGGCATCACGTAGCCAATCGACAGCCCCACCATCAGGACAAAGGCCGGGAAGACCCAGTCAGCCGGTAAGAACCCTTGCCAGTGGGCGTGAAGCAACCACGGCCAGATCGGCTTTTGCGCGGCATAGAACAAGTATGCGGCGCTGTTGACCAGGATCATGCCCAGCACCACCAGACCACGCAGGCTATCGAGAGACTGAAGCCGGGGACGCGGCGTGGCGCTGGGGCTCATGATCAGGCAACCGGATCCGACGTCAGTCGCTCGGCCAGCACGGCGGCCTGCGGGCCAATCACGATTTGCCAGCGGTCGGGTCCGGTCTGGACAAGGCCTCGCACACCGAGCGCCGTCAAGGCCGCGGCATCCGGCTGATACCCTTGGACGAGGGTCACACACAGGCGACTGGAGGCCACCTTGACGCTCTTGAGCGCCTCACGCCCGCCCAATGCCTTGAGCACGCCCGCTGGGTCAGGAAGGGGATAACTGGCCTCGGCAACAAAGGTCTGAACTGAGGAACCGACGGGGGCTGATGCCGAAGGCTTACCCGCGGCCACTGGCCCTTGGGCCATCCGTTTGCGAATATCCCCAGCGACCTGCTCGGCCTGAGGACCAAGAACCACCTGGACGGCATCGGCCGAAGGCCGCACCACCCCCCGCGCCCCGAGGTCTTTGAGACGCGCGGTGTCAATCACGTCCCCGGAACGCACGGTCAGGCGCAGGCGAGTCGTACAGGCATCGACCTTGAGCAGGTTATCCGACCCACCCAGCGCCATGATCATGGCCGTGGTCTTGTCGTCGGTCGCCAATGCGGCAGAGGCTTCGGAAGTGGCCTCGGTAGCGTCATCATCTTCACGGCCCGGAGTCGGTAGCTTGAACACATGGATCGCCACACGGAAGGCGGCATAATAGGCGATGAAATAGCCGATCCCAACCGGGATCAGCAGCAGCGGATTGGTGGCCTTGCTGAAGTTCAGCACATAGTCAAACGCCCCCGCCGAAAAGCCAAACCCGAGTTTCACATTCAGCATGTCCATGATGACCATGCCAAGGCCGGTCAGGATCGCGTGCAGCACATAGAGCACCGGCGCGAGGAACATGAAGGTGAACTCAATCGGCTCTGTCACCCCGGTCAGGAACGAGGTCAGGGCCATGGACAGCAGCATCCCGCCGACGGCCTTGCGCTTATCCGCCCGCGCTGCGTGATACATGGCCAGACAAGCGGCCGGCAGGCCGAACATCATCACCGGGAAGAAGCCGCTCATAAAGGCCCCAGCGGTCGGATCGCCCGCAAAGAAGCGCTTGAGGTCGCCGGTTGCGCCGCCATATTCGCCCAAGATAAACCAGGCGACGTTATTGAGGATGTGGTGCAGGCCGGTCACCAGCAACAGACGGTTCAAGAGGCCATAGGCAAACAGCCCCAGCTCACCCGCCCCGAGCACAGCCCGGCTGAGCTGATCTAGGGCGGTATTGGCATAGGGCCAGCCGAGGCCGAAAATGACCGCCAGCAGCAGACCACAGACCCCCGAGGCAATCGGCACAAAACGCCGACCGCCAAAGAACGCCAGATATTCCGGCAAACGGATATCGCCGAACCGGTTATAGAGCGCTCCGGCAATCAGGCCCGACAGAATGCCGATGGGAATGCTGAGCTTGCTGATGGCGCTGTTTTTAAACGCCGCTGAGGCCAGCGCATGGGCATTTTCGGCAAAGTCCGCCAACGCTTCCGGCGGGACTACAATCATCACCTTGGCCCCTTCGGCAGCAACGAAATAGCCGACGGCCCCGGCCAGACCCGCAGCCCCATGGTTTTCGCGGGCAAAGCCAACCGCGACGCCGATGGCGAACAACAGACCCAGATGGTCAAAAATCGCAGCCCCGGCAGCGGCCACAAACGGCAGGTTCAACAAATCCGGCTGACCGATCCGCAACAGGATCCCGGCCACAGGCAGAACAGCAATCGGCAGCATCAGGGCCCGGCCCAGTTGCTGTACCCCGGTGAGAGAGAATTTCATCAGTCAGCTCCAGCAAGGCTGGGATCGGCCAGTTGCGGCCAGGTCCGGGTCACAAGGGTGCGGATCTCGCCCGCAGAGGTCAGGTCGAGCGCCTTCAGGGCCACCTGACGGCAGGTCTCCAGATCGAGCGTCCGGATCAGCGCCTTCAGCTCCGGGATCCGCGCGGGCGTCGCCGACAGCTCGGTGACGCCAAGACCGATCAGCAAGGGCGCGGCCACAAGATCAGAGGCCGCCCCGCCGCAGACCCCGACCCAGCGGCCATGGCGCGTCGCGCCCTCAACCGTCATGCGGATCATACGCAGCACCGCCGGATCCAGCGCATCGAGACGCGCCGCCAGTTGCGTATCAGCCCGGTCCATCGCCAGCACATACTGGCTGAGGTCATTGGTGCCGATGGAGAAGAAATCCGCCACTGTGGCCAACTGGTCGGCCAGCACCGCCGCTGCCGGGGTCTCGATCATGATCCCGAGCGGAATGGTCTCGCGCACGCCCTCAGCGGCGCGGATCTCGTCGAGCAAGGCCCGGACTTTCTGAACTTCCTCGACACACACCACCATCGGCAGCATAATCTTGCAGGCCCCAACCGGGGTCACCCGCACGATCGCTTCGAGCTGCTGACGCAACAGATCCGGGCGCCAGAAGCTGGTGCGGATCCCGCGCAAGCCCAGGGCCGGGTTCTCCTCCTGGGGCAGGGGCAGATAGGGGATCGGCTTGTCACCGCCGATATCCATGGTGCGAACGATCACCGGACGCCCGGCGAAGGCATCGGCAATGGCCTGATAGGTTTCGGCCTGCTCTTCTGTCGTCGGCGCGGTCTGGCGCTCCAGGAACAGGAATTCAGTGCGAAGAAGCCCGACGCCCTCGGCCCCGAGGCTGACGGCCCCGCTGGCCTGGCCGGCGGCCCCCAGATTGGCGAACACCTCGATGCGGGTGCCATCCTGGGTGTGGCAGATCTTGTGGGCTTCAGCCTTGGCCGCAGCCAGATGCGCCACGCGATGTTCAAGGGCGCTCTGCACTGTGCGGATCCGGGCCGGATCGGGGTTCAGCTCAGCCTCCCCCCCCGTCGCGTTCAAAATCACTGACGTCCCCTCGGCAACCGACAGGGCCCGCGGCCCCGCGGCCGCCAACATCGGCAGACCGGCCGATTGGGCGAGAATCGCCGCATGGGTGGTCGCCCCGCCCCGGGCCGTGATCAGGCCGACAACAGGTTGACCGGGCAGATTTTGCGGTGACAAGGCCACCACGTCGGAGGGCAACAGATCATCCGCCACCAGCACCGTCCCCGACGGCAGTGTCGTCAAATCGGTACCTTGGCCCGTAAGGATCATCAGGAGCTGGCGTTGCAGATCGCGCAAATCCGCCGCACGCGCCGCCAGATGCGCATCAGACAGAGCCGCCATTTGGCGGGCCTGGGCTTCGGTCGCGGCGTTCCAGGCGAAGGCTGCGCTACGCCCAGCCTTAATCGACGCCAGGCTCGTCTCAATCAGTGCGGGATCTTCGAGCAGCTCAATGTGGGCCAGAAGAATGTCACGGGTATGGGACTTGGCTGTTTCAGCCTGGGTCCGCAGTTTGGCTCGCAAGGTATCGAGCGCCACATGGAAGGCCCCGGTCTCGCTGTCCACGCCCTGACCCTGCTCCGGCAGATCAAAGGCCTGTTGTGACAGGCGGTGGATCGTGCCGATCGCCAGCCCCGGCGAAGCACAGACACCCTTCAGGTTCCGACCATCCCAACCGACCAGTGGGTCGGGGTCTGCGACAGGCGCAGCGGATACAGTGGCGGCAGGCGCGGACACGGTCACCCCATGACCGGTGCCCTCGTCGGCATTGATCGCCATCAGTTCCGCGACGAGCGCCGCCAGAGCCGATTCGACCCCCTCGCCTTCGGCCCGCAGCGTCAGGGCAGTTCCCGCCTTGAGTCCCAGGGTCATCAGCGCTGAAGGGCTGCGGGCATCGGCCATTTGCGTCGCCGTGCCGAGGGTGAGGCGGGCCGACTGCGCCCGGGCGACCTTGGCCAAACGCGCGGACGGTCGGGCATGCAGGCCATGGGCCGCTTCGAGGATGACCTTCGCCTCGGCCACAGGTCCGCCCGTGGCTGGAGCACTGGCGTGCGCTTGCGCCACCGCTTCGAGGCGCATCAGCGGCATGCCCACCTCGGCCACACGGTCGAGATGGCGCGTGGTAACACGGAAGGCTTCGGTATTGATCACCAGCACCGGCGTGATCAGGCTTTTGGCGCGTTCAGCCAACAGCGACAGATCAAACCGGATCAAGGGTGTTCCGGCGGCGACGCTATCGCCCACGCACACGAGGGTGTCCAGTCCCGCGCCACCGAGGCCGACGGTTTCAAGGCCGACGTGGATCAGGATCACCGCCCCTTCAGGGGTGCGCAAGGTGATGGCGTGCTTGGTTGCCGCAATCGAGACCACCGTGGCGGCACAGGGCGCATGAACCGTATCCCCCAAGGGATCGATCGCCACCCCATCCCCGGCGATCAGATCGGCAAACACCGCATCGGGCGTTTCCGCCAATGGCGACACCCAGCCCCGAAGGGGGGAGACAAGTTCAATTTCGCTCACGCAGCACCTCAACGCGTTGTCCCGGGACCACGACCAATAGGGCCGCTTTGGATCCCGGGCTTAGTCCGTTCGGTGGGCCCGGATAGGCCCCCCGCATTCCCCCCTAAACCCAATCAGGGCCGTTCCGACGGAACGAGCGTCATCCGGGTCAGGCCCCACAGCGGTTCAACGCTCTTGGCCGTATAGGTTACACAAAGATCCACCGCTCGCCGATCCGAAGGGAGAGCATCTTGACGCAACGGCGCAGACAGAGTGACCGGTACCGTCACGCCTGAAGCCGGCTTCAGCGGCGCAACAGCCACCACCTGACCGTCACAGCCCCCGGCCCGGACCTCAACTTCGCCCTCTGGGGTCGCCGGTTTGCGGAAGGTGATCTTGTTTTTATCGTCACCAATCTGGAAGTTGAACGGCAGTTGGGTGACGGTGACATCAAGGGCCCCGATACCGCGCAGGTCTGCCGACGGCCAGGTCCAGCACGGGTTCATGATGTCGATCATGGTCACAGCGCGCGGACCGGTGGCGGGGCTGTCATCCTCCAGCGCGATGGCCAGCTTTGACGTGCAGGTCGGCAATTCCCGACTGCCGCGGGTGCGCAGGGCCTCTTGAGTCAAGGGATGCGCCATAGCCGTCGAGAGGGGCTTGTCATTAAAGAAGGCAACCGCCTTGACGGTGCGAGGCATGTTGGTGCGGAACGGCCCTTGATAGAGCGGGCTTTGCGCCGTCGGTTCGGTCCCATCGAGGGTGTAGCGGATATCGCCAATCGGCACCTGGGTCTTCAGGCGCACATCCGCCTGACCGGCGACGAGGTCCGCATGAATCTCAGCATCAACCTCGAAGGCCGCTTCGGACGGCCGAATACCGAGCATGCGATAACGCGGCATCTGGACGGCCATCCGGCGTGAGAAGGCCGTGAAATTATGGTGTTGCGGCTGGGACCAGCCCAGTTCCGCCAGGGCCGAGGTGCGGGGGAACGCCATTTTGCGGAAATTGTCTTCCAGCCGCATGTGCTCGGTCCAGATGTTGGCCTGAACCCCGAGAATATGGCCGAGTTCATTTTCCGTCAGGCTGTCTGGCGTGACGTCAAAATC
>JBKBWB010000356.1:0-2159 GCA_046289215.1 Asticcacaulis sp.
TTTCAGGGCCAACGGCGCATCCAGGGCCATAACATCCAGCATATCCGTGGTCGGGGCATCGAGCTTGGCCTTGAGCGGCTTGGCCCGGATCCGGATCAGGGCCTCGGCCAAAGCATCCACTGCCGTTTGGTCCGGCGGCATCGAGGCATGGCCGCCGGAGCCGGTGGCAGTCAGTTTCAGACTGCCATAGCCTTTTTCCGTGACCCCGATCAGCGCCAGCGGCTTGCCGGTGACCGGGGCTTGGTCAAGCACTAGCCCGCCTTCATCGACAATCATCTCAGGGACGATGCCCTTGGCCTTGAACCAGCGTGCCGCCGCCTGAGCGCCCGTGCCGCCGCGCTCCTCGTCGTGACCGAACACCAGATAAACCCCGCGCTGAGGACGATATCCGCGCGCGAGCAGGCTTTCCGTGGCCTCCATCAGGGCGATGAGCGAGCCTTTGTCATCCAGCGTGCCCCGACCCCAGACCCGGCCCTCGGCAATCACCCCGTCAAACGGCGGATGGGTCCAGGCGGACAGGGTTTCCGGGGTAACCGGCACCACATCCTGGTGGGCCATCATCACCAGCGGGGCCGAATTGGGATCGCGCCCGGCCCAATGGAACACCAGCGTCCGCTCGGCGAGCCGGGTCAGCGTCAGGCTCGCATGGGTGCGTGGATAGGTCCGGGCTAACCACCCCTGAAAGGCGGTCCAGTGTTCGAGCCGATCTTCGGCGGGGTCCTGATGGCTGATGGTCTGAAACCGCACTGCCTCGGACAGGTTTCGGGCCGCACTGGCAGGATCAACAGCGGGGGGCTCAGGGGCTTGTACAGAGGGCCGCTTATCCGGTGCATCCCCAGAAAGGGTATTGACAGCGATCACGCCCACGAGGCCCAACAGCCCTACGCCAAGGATCGCCAGACTGCGTGTAATGGCCTTGTGCATCCTATCCCCCGTATCGATGATCTGATCAGCCCGCGTGCAGGTTGGCCCACACCCCGGTTTCGGCAAAACGCGTAATCTGGTCCGTATAGGGCGCAAGGTTCAGACCCTCAGACTGCGCCCAGTCCGGATTATAGTAGGTGTCGCTATAGCGATCGCCGCTGTCGCACAGGATGGTGGCAATGGCCCCTTCGCGGCCCGCGGCCTTCATTTCAGCGGCCAGTTGCAGCACGGCATAGAGGTTGGTGCCCGTCGATCCCCCAACCCGGCGGCCCAGAACCCCATTGAGCCAATGCATGGCGGCGAGGCTGGCGGCATCGGGCACCCGGATCATGCGGTCGATCACATCCGGCAGGAACGACGGCTCAACCCGGGGGCGCCCGATCCCTTCGATGCGGGACCCCCGGTCGCTGCGAAGATCCCGATGACCGCTCTCATAGAAGGGCGCAAACACGGAAAACTCCGGATCCGGGACACACAGGCGCGTGCGGGCAAACAGCTCAGGGTTATAGCGGATATAGCGCCCAATCGTGGCCGACGTGCCCCCGGTGCCCGCCGCGATCACCACCCAGTCCGGCACGGGATGGGCTTCACGCTTCATCTGGCTGAACAGGCTTTCGGCGATATTGTTGTTGCCTCGCCAGTCGGTCGCCCGTTCGGCAAAGGTGAACTGGTCCATGAAATAGCCGCCGAGATCGCGGGCGAGTTTTTCGGCCTCGTCATAGATGGTACAGGCATCAACCTCATGGCATTGGCCGCCATAAAAGGCGACCTGAGCGATCTTGCTGCGGGCCACCCCGCGCGGCACCACGGCGATAAACGGCAGGCCCAGCAGCCGAGCGAAATAGGCCTCGGACACGGCGGTGCTGCCCGAACTGGCCTCGATGATGGTCGTGCCTTTGCGGATCTTGCCGTTGCACAGGCCATAGAGGAACAAGGAGCGGGCCAGTCGATGTTTCAGACTGCCTGAGGGGTGGGTCGATTCGTCCTTGAGATAGAGCGGGATCCCCGCAAGGCCGGGCAGGGTAAAGCGGATCAGATGGGTATCCGCCGAGCGGTTGAAATCCGCCGCAATCTGCTCAATGGCCCCGCAGACCCAGGCCCGATCCGCCTCAGACAGCGACTCCCGGATCGGTTGGACGACAGGGGGATAGGCAGAAGCCGGGATCAGGGCGCTCATCGGTCACTCACGTCAGAAAATCTAATCTGTACCGGGCGCACAGTGGCCCAGACGGTGG
>JBKBWB010000357.1:0-2132 GCA_046289215.1 Asticcacaulis sp.
GTCGAGGCCGAGCTTGAGCGGAACCCCCTGCTTCAGCGCGAAGATGCGGAGCCCGCGTCTTCGGACAGCGACAGCCCGTCCGACACGCGCGACAGCCAGCAAGAGCTGGAGCTGGGCGACCATGACAGCCACTCGGCCACCGAGTCCATGGATGTCTCTGAGGGTGATCTCTACGGCGACGCCTCCCCGGCGGAGCGGTCCGAAGCGACGCCGTCCGCGGATGGTCTCGAAGGCCCCGCTATGGACTGGAGTCGCAGTGGCCAAGGCGGCAGTTTTGACTCCGACCCGGAAGGTTTGGAACAGCGCCTGAGCCGCGAAAAGTCCCTGTCAGAGTACCTGCTGGACCAAGCCTTGGTGGCGGGCTTTTCTCCCGCCGACATGCTGATCGCCCAGAGCCTGATCGATGGCGTGGATGAAGGCGGATATCTGCGCCTTGAACTGGCAGAGCTGGCTGACCGGCTGGGCTGTCCCATCGCCCGGATTGAACAGGTCCTGACCGTCTGTCAGGGGTTCGAACCCACCGGGATCATGGCGCGCAGTGTGCCGGAATGCCTAGCGTTACAGCTCAAGGAGCGTAACCGTTACGATCCAGCCATGCAGGCGTTGCTGGATAACCTCGAACTGCTGGCCCGCCGCGACCTGGCCGGGCTGAAGCGGGTTTGCGGCGTCGATGACGACGACCTTCAGGAGATGATCGGTGAACTACGGGCGTTGACGCCTCGCCCCGGGGCCGCCTTTGGCGCAGAGCCTGCCCAAACGGTCGTACCCGATGTGTTCGTACGGCAAGATCCGTCTGGCGGCTGGCGGGTGGATCTGAATTCCGACACCCTGCCCCGCGTCCTTGTGGACCAATCCTATCACGCCAAGGTATCCGGTGGGGCGCGGTCTGATACCGAAAAGGCCTTCCTGAGCGAGTGCCTCAATCAGGCCAACTGGCTGGTCAAAAGTCTCGATCAGCGGGCCCGGACCATCCTCAAGGTGTCATCAGAAATCGTCCGCCAGCAGGATGCCTTCTTTGTGTTCGGGGTCGAACACCTGCGGCCCCTGAATCTGAAAACTGTGGCTGAAGCCGTGGGCATGCACGAGTCCACCATTAGCCGCGTGACCTCAAACAAATATATGGCCACCCCCCGGGGCCTGTTTGAGCTGAAGTATTTCTTTACTTCGGCGATCTCCTCTTCGGATGGCGGCGCCTCGCACTCGGCTGAGTCTGTGCGGCATAAAATAAAGACCCTGATCGATCAGGAACGCGACACCGGGACCATTTTGTCCGATGACCGGATCGTGGAAATCCTCAAAGAAGCCGGGGTCGACATCGCCCGCCGGACGGTTGCGAAATATCGTGAAGCCCTGAGAATTCCCTCCTCTGTTGAGCGCAAACGCCAGCTCAAGATAGCGTGATCAAAATAGGCGGTTTGTAACCGTCATTCTGCGTAAGACCCCCTTAATCCCTCCTATATGAAGGTTTAGTGTCAGTGTGTGTCCGACAGGTTTTCGGGCCTCACGGGCACCCTTAACCCTTAGACGGAGTGTAACGGGACCATGCAAATCCAGATCAGCGGCAAGCATATGGATGTGGGTGATGCCCTGCGTTCGCGCATCGAAGAGGAACTGACCAACGGCATTTCCAAGTATTTCGAGCGCGGCGGCAATGCCGAAGTGACCTTGAGCAAAGAGGGTCATATGTTCCGTGCCGATTGTTGGGTCCGATTAGCGTCGGGTCAAACCCTGGTCAGCCATGCCTATGGCGGGGACGCCCATGGGGCGTTTGACGGAACACTGGACCGCATCGAAAAGCGGATCCGCCGTTACAAGAGCCGTCTGAAGGATCACCACGCGGCCAACCGCCACGAAAGTGAGCTGGCCCCGATGATGGTGCTCCGCCAATTTGATGACCATGATGACGTCGAAGAGGTGTTTGAGGATCACGACAATGGTGCCGCTCACCCGCCCGAAGCCCTCGTGATTGCAGAGACAGAGGCAAAAGTCCGCACCATGACGGTCTCCATGGCTGTGATGGAGCTGGATCTGTCTAACTATCCCGTGATCTTGTTCCGAAATGCCGCGCACGGCGGCCTGTCCGTGGTATATCGCCGCCCGGACGGGAATATTGGGTGGATTGATCCGGAACG
>JBKBWB010000358.1:0-2116 GCA_046289215.1 Asticcacaulis sp.
TGGAAGCCCGCGAGGGTCCCGGCGCCTTCGCCGTTCATGAACCCGCCGCCCGTCTCGCGCAGCACCGCCAGGCGCACGCCGATGGCGTCGCTGATCCGTCCCCCGGCCGCCGCTTCGATCCGGCGCGACTCATAGTTGCCGAGGCTGGCATCGACAAAGCCCGACGGGGCCTCGGTTGGGTTGCGAGTCACGGCGCTGATCACGCCCGCCGTCGTGTTGCGGCCATAGAGCGTGCCCTGGGGCCCCTTGAGCACTTCCATGCGCTCCAGGTCGAACAGGGGCATGGCCAGATAAACGTTCGAGGTTTGGTAAACACCGTCCACATGCAGCGCCACCGAGGGGCTGCCTGCGGGCTTATAGTCATCCGCGCCGCCGATGCCGCGCACGCTCAGGAGGCCATAGCCCGCGCCGCCAAAGGCATAGTTGATCGACACGCCCGGCACTTCATCCACGAGCCCATTGGCATCCTGAATGCGACGGTCGGACAGCTCACGCCCCCCTAGGGCTACGATGGCGGCGGGAACCTTGCTCAGGACCGTGCTGCGCTTCAGCGCGGTGACGACCACGCTCTGGACCGAGTCCTCAGGACTGGCAGCCGGAACAATCGACCAGGCGCGGATCTTGCCGTCATCCCCCCGCACCGGCCGGGCCACCAGACCCGTGCCATTGAGCAGTTGGTTCAGGCCCGAGACCACGCTGTGGCTGCCGCTGAGGGCTTCAGCCTGTTTGCCCAGGACCACATCCGGCGCATAGAGCAGCTGGATCCCGGCGGTGCGGGCAAATTGGGTCAGGGCGCTGTCGAGCGGCTGGCGGGCGATGGCAAAGGCGACCGGACGCTCGGCAGACTTGGCGTCCGCCGCCTGAACCGGCGCGGCCATCAACAGCGCACACAGCGCCGATCCGAACAACAGAGCCGACGAACCGGCCGAAGGTTTAAAAGGCGTAGTCATGATTATCCCCTGCATGACGCGAACCCACGGAACCGGGCTCGTTCGGCTACAGGAACGCAGGGCTTGGCCCGCCCCTCACGCCTTTGCAAAAATTTCACACTTCGGGAGCGGCGGGCACCGGCTCAGCCGCCGGGGTGATCGCCCGATCCAGCCGCCAGGCACGCGGGCCAGTCCGGGTAACACTGAGGCCAAACACCGATTGCATCGACAGTACAAAGGCCTCGGCCCCGTCATAGCGAAACACGCCCGAGACCCGTAACTGGCCCAGCCCCGCATCGCCCAAGGCCACCCGGTCCGCCGAATAGCGGTTAAAGTCCGCGACAACCGCCGCCAGAGGCTGGCTGCGGAAGATCAGTTCCCCGTCACGCCAAGCGGTGCGCGCCTCGACGGCGGCGGCATCCAGACGCCGCACCGCCAGATCCGAAGTTAGCCGCTGGCCCGGCACCAGATGGTGTTCGGTCTTGAGCACATGGTTCTGAACCCTCACCCCACCTTCGAGCAGCAGCACATCCGCGCCCTCGCCATTGCGGGCGATCTGAAAGGCGGTGCCGGTGGCCTCGACCGTGCGGTCCCCGGCGCGGACCCGGAACGGACGGCTGCGGTCCTTGGCCACGGCAAAAATCGCCTCGCCCGCTTCCAGCTCAAGATCCCGGCTACCTGGCCGAAGGTGAACCCGAAGGCGTGTGCGCGGCGCGAGGGTGAGCTCGGATCCATCCGCGAGCTGAACCACGGTCCGTTGCCCAGCCCCGGTGGCATAGAGGGTACCACCGCTGCCGAAGAGCCCGGCCCCGTCGAATAGATCGCCTCCGACCAGCGCCGTCGCCGCGACCGTCGAGGCGGCCACAGCAGCCCCACCGCCCCACCAAAGATGCCGCCGGGTCAGACCCGGTTTCGCCCGACGCGGGGGGGCTACAGGCTGTTCCCTCTCAAGGCTGATCTGGCTGAGGGCCCGGGCGCGAAGCGCGAGGATCCGGGGATCCTTGGCCACCGCGGCCAACGCCCGCCAATCCTCGCTCAAAGCCCGATAAGCGGCCGCATGATCCGGATTGCTCATCCAGTCGCGAAATGCCAGACGCGCGTCTTCTGCCTCCGCCGCAGCGGGCGGCTCACCCGACTGATGACGGGCAAACCAGCCTTCGGCCGAATCGGGAAAGGCGGCATGCGGT
>JBKBWB010000359.1:0-2111 GCA_046289215.1 Asticcacaulis sp.
AGCATGCTGACCACGTAGCCAGACCAGCCCACGGCCACCGTCGAGGCGGCCACGCCGTATTCCAGCACCAGCAGCCAGCCCATCACCCAGGCGAACACTTCGCCGAGGGTGCCATAGGCATAGGTATAGGCCGAACCGGACACCGGCATGGTCGAGGCCAGTTCCGCGTAACACAGGCCCGCGAGAGCACAGGCGATCCCGGCCATAACAAACGACAGCATGATCGCCGGACCGGCATGGGCCGAAGCCACTTGCCCGGTCAGCACGAAAATCCCGGCCCCGATAATCGCGCCAACGCCTAGGCTGGTCAGGTTTAGGGCCCCGAGCGAGCGTTTCAGCTCACTCTTGGCGGCCTCGGACTGAATCCGGGCAATCGACTTTTTCTGAAAAAGTCTGGACATTACGTTCCCCCTTGCCGGACCCTTCATGCGAGCCGGTCATTGATGGACAATCCTGCTGAGGTTAGTGCTAGGGGCTTCCAGACGCAACCAGTCCTTTGTTGGCTTGTCATTATTCTTAAGAAAAAGTGACCATTTCCGTGTCTTTTCTCCCGATCCATGACTGTTTGCCGGACTTACTTCGCGCGCTGCGAGAACGGCCCTGCGCCGTCTTGGTTGCGCCCCCCGGAGCGGGTAAGACAACAGTTGTGCCCCTGGCCTTGGCGCAGACCGAATGGGCCATGGGTCAGAAAATCCTGGTGCTAGAGCCCCGGCGTCTGGCGGCCCGTGCGGCAGCCGCGCGTATGGCGACAACGCTGGGCGAATCGGTGGGTCAGACGGTCGGGTTCCGGGTGCGCGGTGAAAGCCGGGTCAGCCCGAAAACCCGCATCGAAGTGGTCACCGAGGGGATTTTCACCCGCATGATCCTCGATGATCCGGGGCTGGATGGGGTGGCGGCGGTCCTGTTCGACGAATTCCATGAGCGCAGCCTCGATGCCGATCTGGGCTTAGCCTTTGCCCGCGAAAGCCAACAGGCCCTGCGCGAGGATCTCAGGTTGTTGGTCATGTCCGCTACGCTCGATGGCACGCGTATCGCCGCCTTGTTGGACAATGCCCCTGTAATAGAAAGTGAGGGACGCGCCTTTCCGGTCGAGACTCGCTATCTTGGGCGGGACCAGACCCTTCGGCTCGAAGACGACATGGTCCGGGCCATTTTTCGCGCCCTGCACCAGACCGACGGCTCCGTCCTCGCCTTCTTGCCGGGGCAGGGGGAAATCAAGCGGGTTGAAGAGCGCCTTCGGGACAAGGGCTTGCCCGATGGGGTCCAGCTCTGCCCCCTTTACGGCGCGATGGATCCGAAAGCCCAAGATCAAGCGATCCGTCCCGCGCCGCTGGGACAGCGCAAGATTGTTCTGGCCACCGCCATTGCCGAGACCAGCTTGACCATCGACGGGGTCACGGTTGTCGTCGACAGCGGCTTTGCCCGGGTGCCGCGCTATGATCCGGCAACGGCCCAGGTCCGGTTGGAAACCGTGCGGGTCACGCGGGCCGCGGCGGACCAGCGCCGGGGCCGGGCCGGACGGACCGCGCCGGGGGTCTGTTTTCGCCTGTGGGATGCCGAGCAAGACCGGTCTTTGGTGCCCTTTATCAGCCCGGAAATCCTCAATACCGATTTGTCACGGCTGGTGATGGATCTGGCCCTGTGGGGCGCGCGCGATCCCGAGGGGCTGGCGTTTCTGGATTTGCCGCCAAAGGCCGCGCTGGCTGAAGCGCGGACCCTGCTCAGGAGCCTTCAGGCGCTTGATGACCAAGGCGGCCTGACGCCCCATGGCCGTACTCTGGCGCGTCTGCCGTTGTCGCCGCGTCTGGCGCATATGCTCTGTGTGGCGGCGGATCTGGGCCAAGCCAGATTGGGGGCCGATATGGCGGCGCTGCTGAGTGAACGTGGCCTGGGCGGAACCTCGGCGGACCTGTCCACCCGTCTTGCAGTCTTTCGCCGGGACCAGAGCGCCAAGGCCAAAACCGCGCGACAACTGGCGACGGACTGGAGCCGCCTTGTCCAGGAGACACGCAAAGCGCAATCCGAAGACACCGGACGAACGACGGACGCTGAGGCCGCGCTGTTGTTGGCCGAAGCCTGGCCCGAGCGGGTGGCGCTGCCGCGTGCCGGCA
>JBKBWB010000360.1:0-2109 GCA_046289215.1 Asticcacaulis sp.
GGCCTTGGCAGCAAAACCAGCCCCTCTGGCCGCAGGATGGGACCATACGATCGGCCGGGTCGATGCGCCGGTGGAGCTGATCGAATATGCCTCGCCGGTCTGTGGCCATTGCGCCAACTGGCATGCCACGGTCTGGCCCCGGATCAAGGCGGACTTTGTCGATACCGGCAAGGTCCGCTACGTCTTCCGTGAACTGGCCACGGATCCGGCCAATATCGCCTTTGCTACCCTGTTACTGGCCCGCTGCAGCGGCACCAGCGAAGGCTATTTCAGCGTCATTCACGATGTGATGAAGGGCCAGAAGGCCATGTTCAGCAGCGGGGATGCCCGTCCCGTGCTGTTTGGCGCGGCGGAAAAAGCGGGCCTCAACGAAGCCCGGGCCAATGCCTGCCTGACGGACGCCAAGGCGCTCGAAACCATCCAAACGCGGATGGAGGCCAATGCCTCGGCGTTTGACATCACTGGCACCCCGGCCTTTGTCGTCAATGGCACGCTATTGCCGCGTGAGACCTTTGACTATGAGGCGATTGCGGCAGCGATCAATACAGCACTCAAGGCCCCGGCCAAGCCGTCTGACAAGGCCAAGCGCCCGTTGCCCCGGCCCCGGTGACGCTTGCAATTTCAACGCCTTAAGCTGACGGGCTTCAAGTCCTTTGTGGACCCGACCGAGTTCTTCATTGAACCGGGCCTGACCGGCATTGTCGGTCCGAACGGCTGTGGCAAGTCCAACCTGCTGGAGAGCCTGCGCTGGGTCATGGGGGCGACAAGTGCCAAGGCCATGCGCGGCGCGGGCATGGACGATGTGATCTTTGCCGGGGCCGACAAGCGCCCGGCCCGCAACTGGGCCGAGGTCACGCTTCTGATCGACAATGCCGACCGGCGCGCGCCGCAACCCTTTACCGATCAGGCCAGCCTTGAGGTGGCTCGCCGCATCGATCGGGGAGCCGGGTCCACCTATCGAGTCAATGGCAAGGAAGTGCGGGCCCGCGATGTCCAGCTTCTGTTTGCCGATGCCTCGACCGGAGCCAATTCGCCCGCCCTCGTACGCCAGGGGCAAATCTCCGAGCTGATCGCCTCCAAGCCCCAGAACCGCCGCCGGGTGCTTGAAGAAGCGGGCGGGGTGTCGGGTCTGCACACCCGCCGCCACGAAGCAGAGCTACGGCTCAAGGCGGCTGAGGCCAACCTCTCGCGGCTCGATGATATCTCAGGCGAGCTGGACACCGCCCTGTCGCGGCTGAAACGCGAAGCCCGTCAGGCGGAGAAATATAAGAAACTCTCGGCGGAAATCCGCGCCCTGCAAAGCGCCCTGCTCTATGCCCGCTGGCTAGAGGCCGACACGGCCCTCCAGAGCGCCCAGACCGAGCTACAGACCCGCTCTCGCACTGTCGAAGAAGCGACCCGCGAGGCAGCCCGCACCCAGGCCCTTGCCACCGAGGCCTTTACGGCGCTGGCCCCGCTCAAGGAAGAGGACGCGGTGTCGGCCACCGTCCTGCACCGACTGTCGCTGGAAAAAGAGCGGCTGGAGATGGAGGCCGAACAGGCCGCCGCCGAGGTTGTCCGGCTCAAGGCCGAGCAAGCCCGACTGATCCGGGATCTGGAGCGCGAGCAGGAAGTCGCCCACGATGCGACCACCCAGCTGGAGCGTCTGAGCAGCCATCTGGAGCGGGTACGGGCGGAAATCGCCGCCACACCGTCCCGGCTTCCGGCGCTGAAGGCAGAGCTGGATCGGGCCGAAGCCGCCCAGACCGAGGCCGCCGCCGCTGTGGAAGCGCTGGCCTCGCAATTGGCGGCGGAAACCGCCCGCCAGAGTGCGGATGCCGCCCGCTTGCGCGACGCAGAAGGCCGCGCCAGCCGCGCCAAGGCCGCCGTTGACCAGGCCCGCCGCGAGCGCGAGGCCATTGGCCCGCTCGACACCCCGGCCCTGGCTGAAGCCGAAAGCCAGTTCCAGAGCGCCCTTGAAGCCCTGAATACCGCCCGAGCGCAGCTGGAAGCTGCCGAAGCCGCCCGCACCGCCGCCACGCCCGCCGAAGCCGAGGCCAGACAGCGCGCCCGTCAGCTTGAGGATCGTCTCGGGCGGCTGACCACCGAATCGCGCGGTCTGGCCCAGCT
>JBKBWB010000010.1:0-2785 GCA_046289215.1 Asticcacaulis sp.
CAACTTGACCCCGCGCACACCCGTCGAGGTCCGCCCGGCAAACACGCGCACGTCATTGACGGCAAAGCGGATACAACGTCCCGCCCCTGTCGTCAGCAGCACGTCCTGATCTTCGGTACAGAGCGCCACACCGACAATGGCGTCGCCCTCTTCGAGCTTCATGGCGATCTTACCGGCCCGGTTGACGTTGACAAAGTCGGACAACTTGTTGCGGCGGATGTCCCCCGAACGGGTGGCAAACACCACGTCCAGCCGATCCCAGGTCGCCTCGTCTTCAGGCAGGGTCAGGATGTTGGTGATGGTCTCACCGGTTTCCAGCGGCAACAGATTGACGAAGGCCTTGCCTTTAGAGGTCGGCAGCCCCAGCGGCAAACGCCAGACCTTGAGTTTATAGGCCTTACCGGCAGAGCTGAAGAACAGCACCGGCTGGTGGGTCGAGGCGGCGAAGATATTGATGATCGCATCCTCGTCCTTCATCGCCATGCCCGCACGGCCCTTGCCGCCACGATGCTGGGTCCGATAGGCCGACAACTGGGTGCGCTTGACATAGCCCGAATGGGTCACGGTCACGACCATGTCCTCGCGCGGGATCAGGTCCTCGTCCTCAAGGTCTGCATCCCCATCGACGAGGATCGAACGCCGCGGCACCGCATAGGCATCGCGCACGGCGATCAGCTCTTCGCGGATGATGCCGACAATGCGCTCGCGGGACGACAGGATGTCCAGATAGCCCTGAATGGCACTGGCCAGTGCCCGCGCCTCATCAAAGATTTCATCCCGGCCAAGCCCAGTCAGACGCGCGAGGGTCAAGGCGAGGATGGCCCGGGCCTGTTCCTCGGTCAGACGGATCAGATTGTCATCCAGCACCACCGAACGCGGATCGGCAATCAGCTCCACGAGCGCAAACATATCTCCGGCGGGCCAGTCCTTGGCCATCAAGCGGGCGCGCGCTTCAGACGGGTCCGCCGACGAGCGGATGATATGGATCACTTCGTCGATATTGGCTACAGCAATGGCCAGACCCACGAGCACATGCCCCCGATCTCGCGCCTTGCCGAGGTCGAACTTGGTCCGGCGGACCACCACCTCTTCGCGGAATTCGAGGAACAGCTCGATCAGCCGCCGCAGCCCCATTTCCTGGGGACGGCCGCGATCCAGCGCCAGCATATTGACGCCAAAGCTCGATTGCAGGGCGGTGTAACGATAGAGCTGATTGAGGATCACATCGCCGGTAGCGTCGCGCTTGAGCTCGACCACGATGCGCATGCCCTGGCGGTCGGACTCATCGCGGATGTCGGCAATGCCCTCAACCCGCTTTTCTCGCACCAGTTCGGCGATCCGCTCGATCAGGGTCGCCTTGTTCACCTGGTAGGGGATTTCCGTAACGATAATGGCTTCGCGGTCCTTGCGGATCGTCTCGACGCTGGCCTTGCCGCGCACGATCACCGAGCCGCGCCCGGTCAGCAGCGCCTGACGCGCGCCCGAGCGGCCGATGATCTCGCCGCCGGTGGGGAAATCCGGGGCCGGAACGATTTCAAGCAGGGCTTCGGTGCTGATCTCAGGATCGTCCAGAACCGCCAGACAGGCGTCAATGACCTCACCAAGGTTATGAGGCGGTATATTGGTCGCCATCCCGACCGCGATCCCGCCAGCCCCGTTGACCAACAGGTTGGGGATCCGCGCAGGCAGCACCGTCGGCTCGGACTCAGAGCCATCGTAGTTGGGCTGGAAGTCGACCGTATCCTTGTCGATATCCGCAACCATGGCCGTGGCGGCCTTGGCCATACGCGATTCGGTATAACGCATGGCGGCGGGCATATCCCCGTCCACCGAACCAAAGTTGCCCTGGCCGTCGATCAGCATCAGCCCCATGGAGAAGGGCTGGGCCATCCGGACCAGGGTCATATAGATCGAGGAGTCGCCGTGCGGGTGATACTTACCCATCACGTCCCCGACGATGCGGGCCGATTTCACATAGGACTTGTCCGGGGTGATCCCCTGCTCCTGCATGGAATACAGGATCCGGCGGTGAACCGGCTTGAGGCCGTCCCGAGCATCTGGCAGCGCACGCGACACGATTACGCTCATGGCGTAATCGAGGTAGGCCCGCTTCAGCTCATCTTCGATGGCGATAGGGGCAATGGTGTCTGCCCCGCCGGGGCCACTGGGGATCTGGGTTTCGTCGGTCAAGGAAAACTCAAGAATCGATACGGATAAGGGCCTAGGTTCTAGCACCCCCACGGCCCGGGCGCAAAAGCCCCAGCCCCCGTAACCACCGGATCGGGCCTAGGCGGCGTCTTTTTCCGTGGCCGGAGCGCCCTCAGCCATGATTTGCGCGGTCTGGCGGGCCTGCGCCGCCTTGATTCGGCGCTCCGCCAGCGCCACGAGCGCCACGCCGCCGATCACGGCACTCCCCCCCAACACGATCTGAAGCGTCAGTACATCGCCCATAAACAGGATCCCGATCAGGACCGACACCACGGGTGTGGTCAGAAGATAGGGTGTCACCCGCCCCGCTTCACGACGCTGGACCAGCCAGAACAGCAGCCCAGTCGCCAGCACAGTGGAAACCAAGCCGGCCCAGACAATCGAGGCCCAGACCAGTGGCGTGGCCTTGGCCAGCGCCGGGCCCATCGGCGGTTCAAACAGGATCGAGCCAAGCATCAGCATCGGCCCGGCCACCAGCGCCAGTAACCCCTGCATCTTTTGCGGCTTCACGCCCCGGATCTTGCGCGCCAACACCGTCGCAGCGGCCCAGGCCGCGCTCGCCGCGACACTAATACCA
>JBKBWB010000010.1:2795-16102 GCA_046289215.1 Asticcacaulis sp.
ATCGAGCGCCCGTCCATCGGCAGACATCACCACCACCCCGGCAAAGGACAGCCCAAGCCCGGCCATGGCCGCCACGCTCAGGCTTTCCTTGAGCCACAGCCAGGCAAACAAGGCACTGAACGGGATCCAGAGCTGCAAGGCGATGGCAATTGGGGTCAGGTCATGGGCTTGGGCAAAGGCGAGATAGATCAGGCCAAAATGGATCGGCCCACCCAGCAACACCTGAAGCATAAGGGTCTTGGGATCGGGAAACGGCGGCCGGATAAACGGGATCAGACAGACGAGCGCCAGCATAAACCGCAAGCCACCCACCAGCATTGGCGGCAAGACCTCTGTCGCGATCTTAGCCCCCGCATTATTGACGCCCCAGATCACGACAATCGCCAACAAGGCCGCAACTTCCAGCGGTTGGAGCGGCCCCTGTTCGGTCGTGCGGTCTGTCTGAAGTTTGGCGGTCGGTTCGGTGTTGGACACCCGGCTGTCTTTCTCTGAATCGTCACAAGCCCAAAACAAAAGGGGCCCGCAAGAGCCCCTTTCGATACGTCAATTTTCCCAACCGGCCATATCAGCTTTGGTTACGGCCTGTGTCATATGAACGGATATTTTGCGATCAAAACGGGATTTCATCATCCAGATCAAAGGTTTCTTTCGGGCCACTGCTTTGAGCGCGGGCTCCGCCGCCAAAGTTTGAGGCCCCGCCGCCATAACCGCCCCCGGCGCTCGTGCCCTGACCATAGTCATCGCCACCATAGCCGCCTGATGACGAGGCCCCACCGTCGCTCCGACCGCCGAGCATGGTCAGCTCACCGCGGAATTTTTGCAGCACCACTTCGGTTGAATACTTTTCCTGGCCGGATTGATCGGTCCATTTGCGGGTCTGCAGGCTGCCTTCGATATAGACGGTCGAGCCCTTGCGCAGATACTGCTCCGCAACGCGGACCAGGTTGTCATTAAAGATTACCACGCGGTGCCACTCGGTCTTTTCTTTTTTCTCGCCTGTCGCCTTGTCGCGCCAGGATTCGGACGTGGCAATCGTCAGATTGGCGACCCGGTCACCCGATCCGCCGAGCTGGCGGATTTCCGGATCCTTGCCGAGGTTGCCTACCAGAATGACCTTGTTAACGCTGCCCGCCATTGGCTTGCCTTTCTGAAATCAAATTTGGCGCGAGCCTAGCGTCCCGTTTGCAAAAGTAAACGCAGTGTTAAACTCAGTGGGCTTTTACCCACAGACCACGTGAGCAGGCCGTCCTATCAGGGCTGTGCAACAGCGCCCGGGGTGACCAACCGACCATCGTCGGTTCGAATTAACAGAGTTATGCGCGGTCCCTTATAGTGTGTCGCCATCTTGATGACCCGGCCTTCGATAAAAATGAAGCTGCCGTTATAGGCCCCCATAATCGTCCGGCGATTGCTGCCCAGACGCAGGAAGCTCTGGCGCACTTCTTCAAGGCGCGCTGCGCAATTTTCGATATTAGGCTGATTGTCGGCGATCTTGTTGTACTGGATTTTGCCGTCGTCTTTTTCAACGGCGTGATAGCAAACGCCCTTATCGAACGGGGCTTCGATCTTTTGTGAGCATCCGGCAAGGATCATCATTGCAGCAAGAGCCGCCCCGTTCAGGGCTACAAGTGTCAAACGATTCAGCATCCGCGGCCTCACTTCTCTATACGGGTAAATCTCAACGTGCCAAGGGAACCTGACAGCCCTTGGATTGTTCGACAAGGGTGCTGAACGCCTTGTTGTCGGCCGATTGCTCGACACGACCCGGGACCAGTCGCAAGGTTGTTTCCGCCCAACGGCCATACGAGGCCCCACCCGGACGCTCGCAACGCCCGTCATAAAGCACCTGGGCACAGACCGCGAGCGTGACACCCGACGCCACTTCACGCCATTCCCCAGACGCAAACCTCAGACACGCCCCCGCTGGCGCAGAAACGGCTTCAGCAGTAGCGGTCTCTGTCTGAACGGGCTCAATCTTTGGCTCGACTGTTGAGGGCGCAACAGGCGGTGGTGGGGCAAGCGAGGCAGTTTCTGCTGCCACCAACTCACCGCTTTCATCCAGCCCCACATCTAATGCCTGGGCTGCAACACCGTTCTTGGTGGCGCACTCATCCAATGTGGCCATACCCACAAACTGGCTATTCACAAAACACCGCAACTGTTGGCGTTTGGGGTCTATGGCCGGAGCTTCACTGATATCGACTTGCAGACCCGGCGGCGGTAGCTGTCCATAGGGCGTTTTTTGTTTGGACGATTTTGTAATAAATGTCGCCGCGGCTACGGCCACCAACAGAACCGCGATCCCCCCCAGGGCAATGATCAGGCCTTGTTTCTTGTTCAGCATAACGGACCCTCGCGCTTATGAGTCCTTTAAGGACGAGCCCGCTGCTGTCGTCAATCACAGAACCGTTAATGTTGAAAAAATGCCGCCTGTACCAGAGACAAACCACTAACCACCCAAGCGATTCAGCGCGTCCTGATAGCGACTGATCTGCTTTGTCAGATAGGCTGGAGCCGTGCCGCTAATGGCCTTGGCATTGCCAGCATCCGGATTGATCAGCTTGTTAAAGAACGAGCGGATCGATGATTGCGCCCCGGTCAAGGCCAGATTGGCCTCTTTGACAGCCAATTTGTTATCTATCGTCAGATCTGACGGTAAATTCAACCCAGCAGAAGGATCAACCTTGACCTTGGTATTGGCTGGTTTGGCCTGAAGCGTGCCTTCAACAAATCCTAGAGCTTCCAGAGCGTCGCGTCCGACAGGACCTTTGACGAGGGCGATTGGTGTTTCACGGCTGACCGAGCTGATTTTCAGCCGCGATGTGCCGTCGGTCGTTTTGGAGTCGATCTCGACCTTGGCTCGGAACCCGGCCGCACTGGCAACCTTTTTCTGAAGGCTTTCCAAGGTCTCATTGGCCGCGATCTCGACCTTCGTCTTGCTGCCCGTCTTTGTATTCTGGATAAAGAACTGATCCCCGGCCCGAACACTGGTGACGGCAGTCAATAACTTGGTGTCCGGCACACGTCCGACCTCGCCGCTGCCAAGGCCAAGCCGATCAAGCGCACTGACGCCATTGGCCATCACAGCTATCGCCTGAGGGGCAACAATCTCATCCTTGCCGGAAAAGCGCTTTGTCCACTCGACGGCCCCGTTGTCAATATTGACGCGGGCGACATAGGCGTCCTTGGCATCTTTGTTCAGGGTGACAAGGGGCCTGATCCCCGCAATCTCACCGTTCGACTGCCCTGCGAACCAAACCTTACCGCCGGAGATAGTCGCGACAGTGGCCCCCTCGTCCTTGTTACTGCCGAAATAGGCCAAGGTTTCGTCTGGCGTTGCAGCCAGATCCAGATTGAGTTTCGCCGCAAACTGATCCACGCCACCCGAGTGCGCGCGCGTTACAGTTGCAATTCCGAGCGCAGGGTTTCGTGTATTTCCCGCAATCACGAGTTTGCCGCCATCCACCGCTATGGCCGATATTCCGCCAGTCAGGGGGCCCAGGTCGCGCGTCGATATCAAAGCAGGCTTTGTACCGCTAACATCAAAACTCCGGATAACACCATGACCGTTTTCCGATCCGGCCACATAGAGCGTATTGCCGTTGAGCGTCATTGCGCCAGGCTGATCCTCGCCGGCAGACCCAAAGATCGTCGTCCCCTGAAGATCCCCATCCGCCTCATAGCTGCTGACGAAATTATCCCAACCGGCGGCAGGAATCGTCGTCGAGCCCGGCATCATGCCCTGGGTTCTGCCACTGACATGAACACGCCCATCGGTTCCAAATGCAACGGAAACCCCTTCGTCGGCCTTGGAGGAGCGTTGGCTTCGAGTCCACAACTCGTCACCCTTGGCATCAAAGACGGTGACAAAATGATCCGCTTCGTCGTTACGACCAGCCTTCAGGGTGCTATCGAGATCCCCTTTAACTGTACCTGTAACAGCAACCTTGCCATCACTTGCAATATCAAATGACAAGCCGCTGGCTTTACCCGCAGCTCCGAGAGTACGCGTGTAGAGGACGTTGCCAGCACTGTCGTACTTAATCAGGGCAACATCCTGTTCGCCTTTGATCGCCTGACCATTTATCTTAGCCCCTACGTCCGCAAGAACATAGATTGAGCCGTCTGTACCCGCCTTGGTCGCCCGAACTGTCGTGATCGAATCCGCCAAGCTGCGGTTAAACACGCGGCCGCTGACAAAATCCGTTTCCCCGCCGAGCGCTTGTGGGATTTGCGGCGCGGTGGTGCCCGTCACGGTATCGGTAACAAACTTCGCTAGTGTCCCGGACTCAGAGCCAATCTTACCTGCCTTTTGGGCCAAGATCAGGCCTTCGGCGGTATCCGTGGCGGACAAGCTCATTTTCTCGCCTGTCCCCCCCTTGATGGACAGACTGAACTGATCGCGGGCCGGCGGTATGGGCATACCGGGCTTTTGCTCAACCGCCTCAGCCGTAATTTTATCAACCGAGAAACGTGTCTGCATACCCGCAGAAGCCAGTTTCCCATTCAAATAGCCAACCACATTATCCATGGTCCGGACACGCGTGCCCATTTCGGCCAGATCAAAGTCGACCGTGCCTGTCGAACCATTGAGACGGGTTACCTGAGCACTAAACTTCATCGGCCCTTCAAAGGCCTTCACACTATCCGTATTTTTGCCAACGTGGACAACTGCGCCTTTGGCATCGCCATTGGCTTTCTGGATCGCGACGGACATTTTTTGCAAATCGGCCAAATTGCCCTGCACAAGCATGGCCTTGTCCAATTGCAGCTTGCCAAAATACTGTGTGACTTCCGCCATGCCTTCTTTGAAGCGTTTCTTAAGCAGCGTCTGTTCTGCCTGAGGAACATTGGCTTCATTGATGCGGGTCGTGATCGCCTTGAGGCGTTCAATCCCATTATAAAGCGTAAACAGCTTCTTGTAGTTATCCGAAGCCCCCTTCTGGTCGATCAGGGTCTTGGACTCATCGATAAATTTTTTACCGCTCAGTGCGGCTTTAACTTGTTCACTTTGGGGTAACTGCTTGACCCTGGACGACCAGGGGGATGTCGGGATCGGGCCGGACCGGGCCGCAGACGCCGCCGCCGCTCCGGTGCCGACACCGGCACGGGCGTTATAAAACGACGTCAACAAGGATGTATCTAAAGCGATCATCATCCGGTTCCAAACAGAGTTCGAAACCCGAAGATACGGCGAAAGTCTTAAGATCTCTTAAGCGGGCTCAAAAAAGCGGCCCCACATTGGCGCCGCTTCCAGGATCCTCAAAACCGCTCGAAGGCCTATCCGCCGCGGAACAACGACAAGATCACCTGCGGACCTTGGTTGGCGATCGACAAGGCCTGTGCACCGAGTTGTTGCTGGACCTGAAGAGCCTGAAGCTTGGCACTTTCCTTGGCCATATCGGCATCCACAAGATTGCCGACACCAACCTCGAGTGCATCCACGAGCTTGTTGACAAACACCTTGTGGTTATCGATCTGCTTGGCCTGTGCACCAAGCGACGATAGTTTGGTTGCCACTGAGGCAATCGCGGCATCCACAGCCGTCAGAGCGGCTGTTGCGTTCACCGTTGTGGTCAAGGATGTTCCCGCCAGAGCCAAACCCGGTGCGGCCGCCGTGGTCATGTTCTGAGGGGTAATCGAAATCGTCTGCGCCGCATTGGCATCGGCCAAGAAATTCAGTGCCGCCGCAATCGACCCATTTAGAACATTGACGCCATCAAAGGTCGCGCCATTGGCAAACTGGTTTACGGCCGCAAGCAGAGACTGATACTCATCATTGTAAGCCGTTCGCGTTTCCGCAGTCGCAGAAGGGTCAGCTGCAGCGACCGCTTTTTGACGCAACTCCGTCATCAAGTCTGAAATCGACTGCCCTGCGGCCAATGAAACATCTGCAATCGATGTCGCTCGATCCAGTCCAGATTTCACGGCCCCAAGTGAGCTCACGTCAGCACGCTGCGCTTGAGCAATCGCATGAACGGCAGCGTTATCCTTCGCCCCCTGCACTTTCAGACCCGTGCTAATGCGGTTCTGGGTTTCACCCAGCTTCGACGCATTGGTATTCATGTTCTGAAGTGCGATCATTGCGGACTTGTTCGTGTTCACGCTGACCGTCATCACGGACCTCCTGATTAAAGCATTTTTAAGCTAAACCGGAGACCGTTTGCAGAAGGTTAACACGCAACGACGATATCCGCACAGCCTTTGACTGTACGGTCATGGTAGACAGATTCGCGCAGGACGCTACGCGAACATTGAAAACCCTGAATGGGTCAGGCTTTAGCGCGGACTAAGTCACCCGCCTTGTAGTTTGGGTCAGCCCGCATTTTCAGCACATCCTCGCGAGGCATCTGACGGATGACCTCACCGGTGATGGCATCCAAGGCCTTGTAGACAAAGCTACCGGATCCCTTGTCCCGCTCGACAACCAGCCGCAAGTCACGTGCGGCCGAAGCTTGAGCAGACGCTGCGGATGAACCAGCAACTTGCGAGTCCTCGCGCGAGGCCTGGGTTTTATCAGACTGTTCAATGGAGACTGTAGTTCCGTCTTTTTGATCCTTGCTGGCCTGAACTTTGGACAGACGGATCACATTTGGAACCGGATCTACAGTGGATACACCTCTTACACCTTCTGGCTTCATTTTCATAATACCGCCTGTTTCTCAGGCAGCATCCCTGTTGGGCGACGGGGCCACGGCAGCCGGGGACGAAGCAGTCGCTTCGCCCCAACTGTCCTTATCGGAAGAGCCCCAGGAGAGCGCTCGACGATTGGTTGGCAATCGACAGAGCTTGAACACCCAGCTGCTGCTTGGTTTGCAAAGCCTGCAGCTTGGCGCTTTCCTTGGCGAGGTCAGCATCCACAAGGTTGCCGATCCCGTTATCCACGGCGTCCTGGTTTTTCTCCAGGAAGGTCGCCGTACGATCCAAGGTCTTGGCCGCAGCCCCGATGGCATTCATCGAAGCTCCGAACGTCTTGATTTTGCCATCAATGACGGCCTCGGTGATATTCGCATCGGTATCATCGAGAGCCACAGCCGCTGCGCCGGTGATGGCAATCTTGTCCGTCGCGCCCGTACCGAAGCCGGTTTTGACGTCCAAGGTTCCACCGCCAAGAAGCGATCCGCCGTCGAACTTGGCATTGGCTTCTGCTGCGGCAATTTCCGCCTTGAGGTTCGTGATGGTCGCTTTGTAGGCGGCCTTGGTATCGGCATCGGTCGTTGCGTTGAACGCCACAGCCGCTTCCTTGGCTTCCTTAAGCGCCTTCATGATGGTTTCGCCGGCCGCCATTGACACCTCAACAATGGACTGACCGCGAGCAACAGAGTTGCGCAAGGAGTCCATACCTGCCGAGTCCGCCCGCATCTTCGAAGCAATGGCATAGATAGCGCCATTGTCCTTAGCATTGGCCACCCGCATACCGGTGTTGATCCGGCTTTGCGTCATGGCAAGGTCGCGGTTGGTCCCATTCAGGTTTTGCAGGGCGATAAAGGCGCCGGAGTTGGTGTTGATGCTGTTTAACGGCATAGTCCTGATCCTTCTTATCAGTGTGACGGCGACATTTTGTCAGCCGCGGGCGTTTTGCTTGCACCGTGCCAAGCAAGGGCCTTGCCACAAAACGCCCCACCTAGACTTGATATAACAGATTGAATTAATTGAAATTAACTCGCAATTGACCATACAACCCCCATGCACATTTTGCCGCCCGGAAATGGGGTGGGCACATTTTGCCGATACCGCCGTTATTTCGCGCAACAAAAAAGGGCCCGCCGAAGCGGACCCTTCTGTGCGAAACCGCGTTTGGGCCGACCGAAACCGGCCCGTCTGCGACTTCGGAGTGAAGATTAACGGAACAGACCCAAGAGCGAGCCCGACGACTGGTTGGCAATCGACAGAGCCTGAACACCCAGCTGTTGCTTGGTTTGCAGAGCCTGAAGCTTGGCGCTTTCCTTGGCCAGATCGGCATCGACGAGGTTACCCACGCCGTTGTCGATGGCGTCCTGGTTTTTCTCCAGGAAGGTCGAGGTACGGTCCAGGGTTTTGGCAGCGGCACCGATCGCGTTCAGCGAGGTCCCGAACGCCTTGATCTTGGCGTCGATGTTCGCTTCGGTGATGTTGGCGTCCGTGTCATCCAGGGCCACAGCAGCGGCACCTGTGATTGCCACCTTGTCCGTCGCCGCCGTGCCGAAGCCGGTCTTGACGTCCAGGGTCCCACCGGCCAGCAGCGAGCTTCCGTCGAACTTGGCGTTCGCTTCAGCAGCCGCGATTTCGGCCTTCAGGTTGGTGATGGTGGCTTTATAGGCAGCCTTGGTGTCGGCATCCGTGGTCGAGTTGAACGCCGCGGCGGCCGTCTTGGCTTCCTTAAGGGCAGTCATGATGGTTTCACCAGCTGCCAGGGAGACTTCCACAACCGATTGACCGCGAGCCACCGAGTTCTTCAGAGAGTCGATCCCCGCCGAGTCGGCACGCATTTTGGAGGCAATGGCATAGATCGCGCCATTGTCCTTAGCACTCGCCACGCGCTGACCGGTGTTGATCCGGCTTTGGGTCGTGGCAAGTTCGCGATTGGTTGAGTTCAGGTTTTGCAGAGCTGCAAAGGCACCCGAATTGGTATTGATGCTGTTCAACGGCATGGTTCTGATCCTTCTTATCAGAGTGACGGCGACATTTTGTCAGCCGTGGGCATTTTGCCTGCATGGGCTCAAGCAAAGCCCGGGCCAGTGAAGCAGCCCCCACCCACTCAGATCAAATCATTGTATTTACTCAATTAATTACTTGTTTACCACCTCAGAGCCCTGCATTTCCTGCAGCGCATCCGCGCCGCCCGGCATTTTTTGCCGCGTACGCCATGCAAATCTGGCCTCGATCGGGCGACACGACACGCAAGAAGGACACATCAATTGTTTTGAAGGAAATCCGGACTGGCGATCCGAAACGATCCCAACTGGATCGATATATGGTGGGCGGTGACGGGATCGAACCGCCGACCTACTCGGTGTAAACGAGCCGCTCTGCCAGCTGAGCTAACCGCCCGAAAAGAATGAGGCGCGGAATCACCCGCGCCCCACTCCGTATACGCAAAACTGATTAGCCGTTCAAGGCGCTCTTCAGGCCTTCACCCACGCGGAAACGCGCGGTGACCGAGGCCGGACGCTCAACGGTTTCGCCCGTGCGCGGGTTACGGGCGGTGCCCGCTTCACGCTTCACAGCGAGGAAGGTCCCGAACCCAACGAGACGCACTTCGTCGCCCTTCTTGAGGGTGTCCACGACCGTATCGGTAAAGGCATCCAGGGCCTTCTTTGCCTGATCTTTGGTCAGGCCTGCCGCATCGGCCATTGCGGCCACCAGCTCGGCTTTCGTCATCTGTTTCTCTCCCAGCCTATGTCTCTGGAGCGTGAGGCAACCAACCGTTTGATTCGTCCCCGGAACGCTTGGCGAAATAGAGACATCAAACTGTCACGGCGTCAAAATGGAAAACACGGTTTGCAGGGCGCAAACCGTGTTTTTTTAAGGGCTACGGCAATTTTTTAGTGGGTAAGCACGGGCTCGGGATCCTCCGGCCCCGCTGGTTTCGGAGCGGGCGCATCTGATTCCGTCCACTCGATTGGTGCCGGGACGCGGGTCAGCGCGTGGCTGATCACCTGATCAACCGTTGATACCGGGATAATCGTCAGGCCGTCCTTTACCGTTTGCGGGATGTCCGCAAGGTCCTTTTCATTCTCTTGCGGGATAAGCACAGTACGGACGCCAGAGCGCAGCGCCGCCAGCAGCTTTTCCTTCAGACCGCCAATCGCTAGCACCCGGCCTCTCAGGGTGATTTCCCCGGTCATGGCCACCTCTTTGCGGATCGGGATACCGGTCAGCACCGAGACCATAGCCGTGACCATGGCCACCCCAGCAGACGGCCCATCTTTCGGCGTTGCACCTTCGGGCACGTGCACGTGCACATCGGTCTTATCGAACACCGGCGGCAGGATACCAAAGTGCGGGGCCAGCGCGCGGACATACGAATTCGCTGCCGAGACCGACTCTTTCATCACGTCGCGCAGGTTCCCGGTGACCGTCATCCGGCCTTTTCCGGCCATCTTGACCGCTTCGATGGTCAGGATATCGCCCCCAAACTCTGTCCAGGCCAGACCCGTGACAATCCCCACCTGATCTTCGGCATCGGTTTCACCATAACGGAAGCGTTTAACCCCGGCATACTTGTCCAGGCGCTCGGGCGTGATGGTAATCGCCACCTCCTGACCGCGCGACAGATCCCGAACCGCCTTGCGGGCCAGATTACCCAGTTCACGCTCCAGCGAGCGGACCCCGGCTTCGCGGGTATAGTAGCGGATCACATCGCGAATGATCGCGTCCGGCACAATCCATTCGCCATCCTTCAGCCCGTGATCCTTGGCCAGTTTCGGCAGGATGTGGCGCTTGGCGATCTCAACTTTTTCATCCTCGGTATAGCCGGGGATCCGGATGATCTCCATGCGGTCGAGCAGCGGCCCGGGCATGTTGAGGCTGTTGGCCGTGGTGACAAACATCACCTTGGACAGATCGTAGTCCACTTCGAGATAGTGGTCGTTGAAGGTGCTGTTCTGAGCCGGATCGAGCACTTCGAGCAGGGCCGATGCCGGATCCCCACGCCAGTCCGCGCCCATCTTGTCAATTTCGTCCAGCAGGAAGAAGGCGTTGGTGGTTTTGGCCTTCTTCATCGACTGGATAATTTTACCGGGCATCGAGCCAATATAGGTGCGGCGGTGACCGCGCACTTCCGACTCATCGCGCACGCCCCCTAAAGACACGCGGACGAATTCCCGTCCCGTGGCCTTGGAGATCGAGCGGCCCAGCGAGGTTTTCCCCACGCCTGGCGGCCCAACCAGACACAGGATCGGCCCCTTGAGCGAGCCGGTCCGGGCTTGTACGGCCAGATGCTCGACGATGCGCTCCTTGACCTTTTCGAGGCCATAGTGATCGGCATCAAGGACCTGTTCGGCCTCATCAAGCTTGATTGGCTTCTGCTTGGCCTGGCCCCACGGGATCGACAAAAGCCAGTCGAGGTAATTACGCACCACCGTGCTTTCGGCCGACATCGGGCTCATGTTGCGCAGCTTGCCCAGTTCGCTTTCGGCCTTTTGGCGGGCCTCCTTGGACAGCTTGGTCTTTTTGATGCGCTTTTCGAGCTCCAGCAGCTCGTCGCGCGCATCATCCTGTTCGCCCAGCTCGCGCTGGATCGCCTTCATCTGCTCGTTGAGGTAATATTCGCGCTGGGTCTTTTCCATCTGGCGCTTGACGCGCGAACGGATTTTCTTTTCGACCTGCAACACCGAGATCTCGCCCTCCATCAGGGCATAGACCTTCTCAAGACGCTTCGGCACGGCCGTAAGTTCGAGCAACGATTGCTTGTCCGAAATCTTGACCGACAGATGCGCCGCCACCGAGTCCGCCAGCACACTGGGGTCCGTGATGTCCGGAATGGCGTTCAGCGCTTCGGGCGGCACTTTCTTGTTCAGTTTGACATAGGTTTCAAACTGCTCGACTACGGCGCGCGACAGCGCATCGGCATCCTTGCCGTCCACATCCGTGTCCGGCAGTGCCTCAGCCTCGGCCTGGAAATAGTCGGATTGATCGGTAAAGCGGGTGATCCGCGCCCGGCCCTTGCCCTCGACCAGGACCTTGACCGTGCCGTCCGGCAGCTTAAGCAGCTGCAAGACGGTCGCCAGAACCCCAACGTCATAGATGGCGTCGGTCTTGGGGTCATCATCGGCCGAATTTTTCTGGGTGGCCAGAAGGATCCGCTTTTCCCCCTGCATCACTTCGTCAAGGGCGCGCACCGATTTCTCGCGCCCGACAAACAGCGGCACAACCATGTGCGGAAAAACAACGATGTCCCGCAAAGGCAGGACGGGTAAGGTGAGCGTCTCACGCATCAGGAGGCTCCTGGGCCCGGCCGCTAAACAACGGTCGAGGCTGGGCTAAGATCAACACAGGCTGTTCATAACCGGGGGCAAACACGCCGTCGCCCGGGGTCAGAACGGCCTCAACCCGCGAATCCGCCGCGGGCCGTTCTTCAAACTATGTGGGCGGCTTTAGCCGGAGTTCAAGCCAAAAGCCACATTGAGCGCGTTTGCCCCCCTGCCCAGTGGCCCGAACAAACGAAAACGGCGCCGTTTGCACCGCGCCGTTCCGTATTCTTTTATCGATGTGGCGCAAATCAGGCGGCGCCGCCGCCCCGCTTTTCCGCATAGATCAGCAGCGGCTGGGCCCGGCCCTCAACGACCTCAGCGTTGATCACCACCTCTTCGACGCCCTGCATGGAGGGAAGATCGAACATGGTGTCGAGCAGAATGGCTTCGAGGATCGAGCGCAGGCCGCGCGCGCCGGTCTTACGGACAATGGCCTTCTTGGCCACGGCCATCAGCGCATCGTCGGTAAAGGTCAGGCCGACATTTTCCATCTCGAACAGACGGGCATATTGCTTGACCAGCGCGTTTTTCGGCTCGGTCAGAATAGTCACCAGCGCCTTTTCGTCCAGATCTTCAAGGGTCGCCAGCACCGGCAGACGGCCAATGAATTCCGGGATCAGGCCGAACCGCATCAGATCGTCCGGTTCCACACCGCGCAGGATTTCCCCCGTGCGCCGCTCTTCCGGATCCTTGACCTCAGCACCAAAGCCGATCGAGGTGCCCTTACCACGCCCGGAAATGATCTTTTCCAGACCCGCGAACGCCCCGCCACAGATGAACAGGATGTTGGTGGTATCGACTTGCAGGAATTCCTGCTGCGGATGCTTGCGCCCACCTTGCGGCGGCACCGAGGCAACCGTGCCTTCCATGATCTTCAGCAGCGCCTGCTGCACGCCCTCACCCGACACGTCGCGGGTGATCGAGGGGTTGTCCGACTTGCGGCTGATCTTATCCACTTCGTCGATGTACACGATACCGCGCTGGGCACGCTCGACGTTGTAGTCCGCCGCTTGCAGCAGCTTCAGAATGATATTTTCGACATCCTCACCGACATAACCGGCTTCGGTCAGGGTGGTGGCATCCGCCATGGTGAAGGGCACATCGATGATACGTGCCAGGGTCTGGGCCAGCAGGGTTTTCCCCGAACCGGTCGGACCAATCAGCATGATATTCGACTTGGCCAGCTCGACATCATTGCCTTTGCCAGCGTGGTTGAGGCGCTTGTAGTGATTGTGCACCGCGACCGACAGGACCTTTTTGGCCTGGGTCTGACCGATCACATAATCGTCCAGAACGTCCCGGATCTCCTTGGGAGTCGGCACCCCGTCCTTTGATTTGACAAAGGCAATCTTG
>JBKBWB010000011.1:0-16075 GCA_046289215.1 Asticcacaulis sp.
GCATCGAGCGCCACGAGCACTCCGCCCAGGTCCGCAATGTTTTCGCCCATGGCCAGCTTGCCCTGGACGAACACGCCCGGAAGCGGCTCATAGGTGTCATATTGAGCGCCGAGCTTGGCTGCCTGAGTTTCGAACTTGGCGGCATCCTCTGCGGTCCACCAGTCGCGACGCACGCCATCGCCATCAGACTTCCGGCCCTGATCGTCAAAGCCGTGAACGATTTCGTGACCAATCACGCCGCCGATACCCCCATAGTTCACGGCCGGATCCGCATCCGGATCAAAGAACGGGGCCTGAAGAATGGCCGCCGGGAACACGATCTCGTTGCGGGTGGGCGAGTAGTAGGCGTTGACGGTTTGCGGGGTCATGCCCCACTCCTTGCGGTCCACCGGCTTGCCGAGACGGTTCAGGCGGTCCTGATAGAAGTATTTGCGGATACTGCGCGCATTCCCAAACGAGTCATCCGCCTTGACCATCAGGCTCGAATAATCACGCCACTTCTCCGGATAGCCGATCTTGACCCCGAATTTGCTGAGTTTTTCCAGCGCCTTGGTCTTGGTCTCCGGGCTCATCCAGCTCAGGTTTTCGATCCGGGTCTTCATCACCGTTTTCACGTCGGCGACGAGCTTCTCCATCTTGGCCTTGGATTCAGCCGGGAAATATTCTTTGACGTAGGACCGGCCAAGCGCTTCACCCAGACCGGCTTCAACCGCATTGATCGCCCGAACGTGGCGCGGTTGTTGTTCCAACTGGCCTTGAAGGAACTTGCTGCGGAATTCCCAATGGGCATTGGCAAAGCGTTTCGAAAGCAGCGGTGCGGCCTCGTCAACGGTGTGGAAGGCCTGCCAGGCCTTGAGGGTTTCCAGATCCGTCTTGGCATAGAGCGCCGACAGCTTCACCACGGCGGTATTTTGGGTCATGATCACGCGATCCGCCTTTGACAGGCCGGCCGCCTTGAAGAACACGTTCCAGTTAATCCCCGGAGCCACCGTGGGCAGGTCGGCAATGGCGACCGGATTATAGGTCTTGTCGCGGTTACGGCTTTCGATGCGGGTCCAGTGGGTTTCGGCGATCTGGATCTCGAACGCCATGACGGCCTTGGCCGCCGCTTCCGGGTTCGGCCAGTTCACTTCCTTCAACATGCGAACCATGTACTCTTCGTATTTCTGGCGCCGTTCCGCATGTTCCGGCTTGAGATAGAAGTCGCGGTCGCCGAGGCCGATGCCGTTTTGGCTCATGTAAAGGCTGTTGACGCTCGGGTTCATGGCGTCGTCGTTGATAAAGGCTCCGACCATGGTCACGCCGAGATCGCTCAGGCTTTGGCCCATGTGCGCCGTAACGTCGTCGTGGCTCATGAAGCTGCGGATGGTAGCCAGATAGCTGGTGAGCGGTTCGGCATCGCGCGCTTCGATCCGAGCTTCGTCCATGTAGGCCTTATAGACCGCCGCGATCTTGGCTTCGTCGCTTTTCGGGTCCAAGCTGGTCGAAGCGGCCATGGCTTCAATCAGGGCCTTGGAGCGGTTTTCCGACAGTTGGCGCAGAATCTGGAACGAGCCCTGGGCGGTGCGATCCGACGGGATCACCATGGCCTCAATCGCCTTGCCGTTGGCAAAGGTATTGAAATTGTCACCCGCCTTAACCGAGGTATCCATGCCCGCGAGGTCAAAGCCCCAGGTGCCGAACTTCGGGGCTACCGTGCCGGTCAGCGGTCCAGACCCAGGCGAGGCAAGAGCATCGAGGCCATGGACGCTCAGCTTGCTGCAGGTCTCATCTAGGCAGGTGCGCAGTGCGCCGTGATCATCAGCCAGAGCGGCATTGGTGCCGACAAGGCTGGCACCCGCCAGAAGGGCGGCGAGAAGCGTTTTGGTCTTCATGGGGTTTCCTGTTTTACTGAGTGTTTCCCTCGGTACGAAAATGACATTTTTTTGGTCGTCTGAATTCTGAATTTTCGTTCATGTTCACGCGCGAAAAAATGCGCGTGTTTTGAACGATTTTTATGCTTGGCTATGCGGTTCAAGGGTTGGCCCGGCGGACAAAACCTTGGAAAGTACGCAAGATTCTTTCGTTCATTTTCAGGGCAGGGCATGGCAACCGAAGTCTTGGTTCAGGACTACAAGGGCGTGATCGTCTTTTTGACGGTGGCGGCTGTGGTCGTGCCGGTCTTCCATCGCTTTCGCCTTTCGCCGGTTCTGGGGTTCCTGTTGGCCGGTGTGCTGATGGGGCCAGATGGGCTAGGCCGGTTTGTCGGCCAGGTTCCCTTGCTGGAGTGGTTTGTCGTCACAGACGATGATGAAATGCGCCGGATGGCTGATCTTGGCGTCGTATTCTTGTTGTTTTCCATCGGATTGGAACTGTCGTGGGAACGCCTCAAGGCGATGCGAAGGCTGATCCTTGGCCTGGGTATGATCCAGATTGCCGCGAGTGCGGTGGTTCTGGGCGGGCTGGCTTGGCTCATGGGACAATCCCCGGCGGGGGCCGCAGCCATCGGCATGGCCTTGGCCATGTCGTCGACTGCGGTGGTATTGCCGGTTCTTTCAGAGCGTAAAAAACTGCAAAGTCCGGGCGGACGCGGGGCTTTCGCCGTGCTGCTGGCTCAGGATATTGCTGTGGCGCCGATCCTGATTACCGTGGGCGTACTGGGCGCCGCGAGTTTGTCCCCTCAAGGCTTGGGCGGGCCGCCGGATATCAAGGGGATTTTGACTCTTATTCCGGCCTTGATCGCATTGTTTCTGATCGTGCTGGGCGCGCGTCTGTTTTTGCGGCCCTTATTCCGGTCCGTGGCCCGGGTCCAGAGCCGTGAACTGTTCATGGCCGCCTGTCTTCTGATCGTTCTGGTATCCGGATTTGCTGCTGTCAGCGCAGGCTTGAGCATGGCGCTCGGAGCCTTTATCGCCGGGCTATTGCTGGCGGAAACGGAATATCGCCGTGAAGTCGAGGTGGTCATCGAGCCCTTCAAGGGCTTGCTGCTGGGTCTGTTTTTCGTCTCGGTCGGTGTCGGTATGGACCTTGAGGCGATCATCGCCGAGCCCGGCGTCGTATTTGGGATGGCGCTGGCAATTCTTCTGATCAAGGGGGGAATCCTTTATCTGGCGGCCCGGGCCTTCGGCTTGGGGGTGCGTCCCGCCCTGGAAGTGGCCGCCGTCCTCGGGCCTGCCGGGGAATTTGCCTTTGTCGTGATGGAACAGGCCATGGGCGGGCGGCTGGTGCCGACGGAATTCGGACATGCCTTGATCTTGTCCGCGACGCTTAGCCTCTTCTTTATCCCCCTCCTGGCGACGGGGGCTGAGCGTCTTGGGCGCTGGCTTCGCCCGGACGCGAGTCTGAACCTGCCGTCCGAAGCGCCTCAGACTGAGACTGGAGACGCCGACGTGTTGGTAATGGGCTATGGCCGGGTCGGTAAGCTCGTAGGCGAAATGCTGGCGGCGCATAAAGTCCGATTCGCCATCGTCGATAGTAATCCGGGTCTCGCCACCCGCGCCCGCGAAGGCGGAGCGGATGTCTGGTTTGGCGATGCCACCCGATCCGAGTTTCTGGAGCGTTTCGGGATCGATACGGCGCGGGCTGTGGTGGTCACCTTCTCCGACAAGGGCCATTCTGATGCCGTTGTCCGTGCGGTTCGGGCCTTGCGTCCGGATATCAAGATCATTGCCCGGGCCCTGGATGCCAGCCATGCCATGGCGCTTTACGAGTTGGGGGCCACCGATGCGGTGCCCGAGACGATCGAGGCCTCGCTGCAATTGGCGGAAAATACCCTCGTCGCCGTGGGCGTCCCCATGGGTCTGGTGCTGGCCTCGGTGCACGAAAAGCGTGACGATTTCCGCAAGCAATTTGCCGCCCGCATGCCGGAAGCCCGTCCGATCCGGGACAAGCTGAAACCGGGTGATCCGTCGAAGTCTGCCCCGGAAACGGCCTCTGAGACCAGGACGGGTTAGCCGCCCTTGTCACCCTGTCTCGCATGTGCGAAACCATCTCAACTTTGGATACCCTGTTCGAAGGGGTGGCTATTTCGGGCGCCGATTCCCCGAATCTGTGAGCCCCCGGATCTTCGCAGGCCTTGCGACGCCCGGACAGGCCTAGCCAGAATTCAGGACGCACCATGCTGACGACCGGACTTCGCCGTGACTGGCGACAGGCTTTCTTGACAGAATTCAAGCGCGATTGGCTCAGCCAGCCTCGACAAAATCTGTTATCCGGCACCGTGGTGGCTCTGGCGCTGATCCCCGAAGCTATTGCCTTTTCGATCATAGCCGGGGTCGATCCGGCGGTGGGGCTCTATGCCTCGTTTATTATTGCGGTGACGATTGCCCTGACTGGCGGGCGGCCGGCGATGATATCGGCAGCGACGGGGGCCATGGCTCTGGTCATGGTCACGCTCGTCAAAGAGCATGGGGTGGAATATCTGTTTGCGGCTTCGGTGCTGACCGGGCTGTTCCAGATCCTGTTCGGGGTGCTGCGGTTAGGGGATCTGATCCGGTTTGTTTCTCGCTCGGTGCTGACCGGGTTTGTCAATTCGCTGGCCATTCTGATCTTCATGGCCCAGTTGCCGGAAATTCTGGGGCAGAATCTGACGACCTATGGTCTGATCGCTGCGGGTCTTGGGATTATTTATCTGTTTCCTCGGCTTACAAAACTGGTGCCATCGCCTCTCGTGGCCATTCTGATAATATCTGCGGTGGTGATTGGGTTTAATCTGGACGTCCGAACCGTCGGGGATATGGGCCAGATGCCGACCAGCTTGCCAGGGTTCCATTGGCCCCAGGTGCCGTTAAGCTGGGACACTCTGGCCATCATTGCCCCGGTCTCGGCGACCCTGGCTTTCGTCGGACTTCTGGAAAGCCTTTTGACGGCCAATATCGTGGACGACATGACCGACACCCGCTCCCAGAAGAACCGAGAAGCCGCCGGGCAGGGCGTGTCCAATATCCTTTCTGGTCTGTTCGGCGGTATGGCCGGGTGCGCCATGATCGGTCAAAGCGTGATCAATGTGAAATCCGGCGGTACGTCGCGGCTCTCGACCTTCTGGGCCGGGATGCTGCTGCTATTCCTGATCCTGGTACTCCAGGACTGGGTCGCCCAAATCCCCATGGCGGCTCTGGTGGCGGTGATGATCATGGTTTCAGTCGGTACGTTTGATTGGGGCTCTGTGCTGCGTCTTCGATCCACGCCGTTGCAGTCCAATGTGGTGATGATCGCCACGACGCTAACTGTTGTGCTGACCCACGATCTGTCCAAGGGGGTGATGCTGGGCGTGATCCTCAGCGCCGTCTTCTTCGCGTTCAAACTTTCGCGGTTGGTATCGGTTGACGGCACACTGAGCGATGATGAACAGGTTATGCACTACAGGATCAGCGGCCAGCTCTTCTTTGTCTCCGCGGATCTGTTCCTCAGCGAATTTGAGTTCCATGGGCATCCGAAAAAGGTGGTTCTTGATCTGACGCACGCTCGGATCTGGGATCTGACGGCTGTAGCCGCCGTAGACAAGGTCGTTTTCCGATATCGAAAAGCCGGCGCAGATGTCGAAGTCATCGGCATGAGCGAAGCTTGTTCGACACTGGTGGAACGGGTCGGGCAGTTCGACAAGACCTTTTTACCGAAAGGCACGCAGGCCCACTGAGGGCAGTGGCCTTCCTTATCCGCCATGTCCCTCAGGAGTCAGGCGGGTTTCCAATGCCGCGATTTCGGCAAAGAAGCGCTGACGCACGGCCCGGGCATAGGGATTGTCCCGTTCAATGGCCAGAAACAGCTCGTCTGAGTCGCCCTGAACGAGGCCGACGCCTTGCATCAGCAGATCATAGGAGCGGGTCGTCAGGGTCCGGGGCAGGGGCTCCATACCACTCAGCACCTTGGCAATCAGGTGGGTCAGGCCCTGGACGGCGGCCAGCGCCTGATCATGCTCTTCTGGGCTGGTCACGGAGACCTTGAGGCCCAGCGCCTGTTCCAGAAACCGTCGGATCCGCATGAGGCGCGTGGCTCGGACAGGGCACAGCACGATCTCAAGGCCGTGAATACCGGTTCGACCACTCTGGGGGCCGAACAAGGGGTGGGTGCATATGATGTCGACGTTGTCCGGCAGGGCGTCTTGCATCCACTGGGCCGGAGCGACCTTGACCGACCCTACATCGAGGATAATGGCCCCTTTGCGCACATGCGGGGCTATCGCTTCAGACAGGGCCTTCAGGCGGATGACGGGCGCGGCCAGAATAACATATTGGCACGCGGCAACCGTTTCCAGCGACGCCAGGGTGACGGCATGGCGCCGCGCAAAGCGCAGGGCTGCGGGCGACGGGTCATAGGCAAGGATCTGGCAATAGGGGGCAAGGTGCCGCACCATCAACTGGCCAAAGGCCCCCAAACCAAACACCCCTACCTGTGGCAAGGCCATGACGCCCCTCATGCAAATCGTCAAACAGGGCGCGCGGTTACCATGGCGGCAGGTAATTGGCTAAGGTTACCTCTGAAACGGCCCTATGGGGTCAATCAGGCCGGGCGCTTTTGAGGGGCGGCCTTCAACTGGCCTTGGTCTAAGGGCTGGCAGTCCATGGATCGGGTGGGATCCAGTTCGGGGACAACCGGTCCGCTCTGGAGCACGAGTTCTGACCAATACGGCGAGGGATGGGGCTTGCCGATACACCAGCCCTGCATCATCGCGGCCCCTTCTCGGCGTAAGAAGCGGACATGCTCCAGGGTCTCAACCCCTTCGGCCAGAACAGGCACATTCAAACTTTTACCGAGACCCACAATCGAGCGGACGATCACATCGGACCGTTCAGATGTACCGATGTTGTTCATGAAGCTTTTGTCGATCTTGATCTTGTCAAACGGGAAGGCTTGCAATGTCGAAAGCGACGAATAGCCGGTCCCGAAATCATCGATGGCGATCTTCAGGCCCATGGCCTTTAGTCTGCGAAGATTGTCGAGAACGGTCTGATCCCCGCCGATCAGGGCGGTTTCCGTGACCTCGATCTCCAGGCGACGGGGTGACAAATCGTGGGTGACCAGAGCTTCGCGGATCTTGCTGCTCAGGTCCGGATCCGCCGCCTGTACGGGCGAGACATTGATTGCGACAGTAACAGTATCCGGCCAGGCTTTTGCGTCTAGAATGGCCTTTTGAATGACCCAATCGCCAAGTCGATGGATCAACCCACTTTCTTCAGCAATCGGAATAAAGATGTCTGGTGGCACAACGCCCATTTCAGGATCCGTCCAACGGCATAGAGCCTCAAACCCGATCAGACGCCCATCGCTGACCCGGGCCAGGGGCTGATAATTCAGTGTCAGGCGTCCGTTGAGGATCGCTGCATCAAGACCATCCAAAATCTTGCGCCGCCGCCGAGCTTTTTGTTCGAGTTCGGGGCGGAAGAATTGCTGGGTTTCCCCATTCTCGCTGGCGATACTCAGGGCGGTTTGACAAGCGGCGAGCAGAGCATTCGGCGTCCGTCCGTCGCCGGGATAGACGGCAGCTCCAAACGTCAGTTTTGGCGTATAGACAAGGTCTCCAAGATCTATGGGTTCACTCAGTTGCTGAGCGAGTAGCTCGACGAGCTGGATTGCGCTTTGCGGCTGATTTGGATCTGTGAGGTAGATCGCAAACTTACTGCCACTGACCCGGGCAAGCTGGTGTGGGGCATGGATCACTCCGCGCAGCCGCTGAGAAAGGGTCAGCAGAACCGTGTCGCCAATCTGCGGACCATGAAGGCTATTGAGCTCATTCAGTTGGCTGACTTCGAGTTTAATCATCGCCATTTGCTGGTCGGCGTGATGGGCTTCTTCCATTAGGTCCTCGACCCCGAGGGTAAAGGCTTTGCGGTTGAGAAGGCCCGTAAGGTGATCCCGCTCTGACAGGCGTTGGATTTCGGCTTCGGCGGCCAGACGTTCACGCAAATCGCGGACAGCACAGACATATTCGTCCTTGTCGACATCGAGTGCGCGCTTGAGAACTTCAACCGGAACCCTTTGACCTGCAATCAGGATCTGAGCCCGGCTGACGCCATCTTTGAGCTGGGTAAGGGGCTGTGAAGTTTCACTATCGAGCAACAGACTGGCGATGGGGTATCCTACAAGGTCAGTATCTGCGCATTGCGTCAGATCAATCAAAGCCTGATTTGTTTCAGCAATTCGGCCCGAAGAGACGATCATCAGCCCTTCAAATGATCCGTTGGCAAGCCGCAGCATCCGAGAGCGTGACTGCTGAGCAAACTTGGCCTCGATAAAGACCACGATAACCGCCAGGGTCAGGATCATGAAGGTCACGCCGGCGATCAGCCCGCCAAGTGCCAGATTGCCTGTCAGGCTATTTCGCATGACATAGTCGACACTGGGCACAAGGCTGACAGCGGACATGCTGCCAAAGTGGATGCTCACAACCGCCAGGATCATGAACAAAGGCGCGAATACCGGGCGGCTGAATCGACCGTTCGCTCCAGCGAATACAATCGATACCGCTGAAAGGGTAAGTCCAAGTCCATCAGCGAGTATGACCCGACCGACATCCCAATAAAGGTAGCCAGGAATGACCATGGCGGCCATACCAATATGGTGCATCAGGATAATGCAGGTCCCGATAAATACGCCCAGAAAGGCTTCTGTGACGAGCGTATTAGCGCGAGGACCGATGTAGGCACTGAAAATGTTGCCGCCGATAACCAATGCCAAGGAAATGAGCGTCAGTGTCAGGTCGTAACCAATCGGAACACTCGTTTTATAGGCCATCATGGCCGTAAAATGCGTTGCCCAGATCCCGGCTCCCCCGGCCAGACCCGTCAGGATGACCCACCCCATACGATCTTTGCCAGAGCTGATCCTGGACCGGGCATAGAGCCTGAACGAGCTGAAAACGCCCATGACACAAATGATGACGGCCACGGCTAACATGCCATGGTCGTGCTCATTGACCATACAGTTCAGGACATCAATCACGGCAAACCTCGGAACATTGATAACGAGGTCTACAGGAAAACAGTAAAGAAAGGTTGTCTGCTTGGGTTTTTGACCCTAAGAATAAATTCTCTTGACTATGGATTTAGCAGTGTCTGAAGACTGGACCAGTCGTTTCTGTATATAAACTCAATTTGCTTAGTCACGGGCGCAGCCGATTCGCTGACTACGGTAATTTCTGCGCGATATAAACCTGAATTTTCAAAAAAATTACCTACACGATCTGGGGTTTTGATCGAGTGAATATTAAGGCCTTTTTGTGTTCCGCCGCTGATTGCATAAAAAACATCTACATAACGGCTGAAATCTGCCGGGATGTCGGCGCAATATGACGCCTGATCATTCATGGACTCATAGGACCAGCACAGTCCAACCGGATCGCGTGAAAGGATTATGGTCTCCTCACCTTTTGGGCCAACCCGGACAATGTCATGAACATAGGCCCGACAATTTCGGGCGACCGTATGTCCCCGGTTGTGCACGGATACGCGCAGGAATCGGGCTTCAAAGGTCTGGTCCCCTTGGGTTTGGACCGTTTGCAAGACGTGCGGCGACTTGTTTGAAAAGACAATATCCAACCGAGGACGGGTCAGATAGGCTCGCAAGGCTTGGAGGGCCACCACGAATAGGGCCGCACCCAAAGCAATCAGGAAAAAGATCAGAAAATCAGCAGGCTGCACTGAGCACCCCTCCGCTTGGTCGCCATCATATACACCAGACCTGTCCCCGAAAGGCTGGTCAAGGGGCTTCCACGATCAGGCGAACAATTCTGTGGCAGAGGGAGGGTCGTCCACTCAGAACACGGTCCACTCGAAGCGCAGGGCCGCGACCCAAGTGGACTTCGGGCTGACCGCTTCGCCAATTCCGTGGACATGCTGAAGGCTTGGCTGAAGCGCCAAGGTTTCTGACAGGACAGCGCGATAGGTCAGCTCTGTGACGGTTTCCGTCTTGCGTCCGGGGTTGAGTCGCCGATCTGCCTGACCGCGGTGGGCCATGGCCACAGCTAGGCCCAGTTGATCAAGCGGACGGGCCGCGACCGGGCCAGTCCAAACCAGACCGCCCCCGACATAGTGCGACAGGCTGTTGATCCGGCTGTTGGCGAACCCAGCCCGAACCCAGCCCGTCACCTTGCCGGGTCCGTCATCGGTGGCCGGAGCGATCAGCGTGCGGTCATAGCTGACATAGGCGCCTTCGTTGTCGCGGCGACGAAGCGGTTCACCCGTATCCGGATCCACATCGTCAAGGGCGTCAAACGCCGTTGTGTAGCGCCAGCCTCCGATGACCAGTCGGGCCGCGTCTGTGCGATGTTCGAGTTCTCCGATCACCAGCGCGCCCTCATCCTTGGACAGGCGGACATAGGAAAAGCGATCCGGGTTATTTGCACTACCCGGTACAGCATCGAAGATCCCGAACCGTGTCCACCAGCCGTCCGTAATCGGGATCTGAACCACGACCGCTGGACCGGCCAGAGGGAAGATTGACGGGCCATTGACCCCGGTCTGGGCCAACTCGCTGCCGATCCCATGCGCACTTTGCAAAAACAGCCCACCGCTTTCCTGAACATCAAAGCGGCTGTTCAGGTCGATGATCCCGGCCGCAACATAGGCCTCACCGTCAAGCCAGCTTTTTTGAGCCCAAAGCTCGTAAAGGTGCAGGGCATCGGTGGTGTCGATATTGCTGACGGCCTGCAGACTGCCCACGTAGTCGTCGTTGAACACCCCGCCCTGATTGTGCAACACGTAACCGTTGAACGTCCAACCGCTCGAGGCGTGCGCAACTTCGAGCGTCAGGTCCGTATTGGTCAGACCCCGAGCGCCCCGTTTCAGGCCGCCTTTGACCACAGACAAATAGTCCGCCGTAACAACGAGACCGGGCGTAACGCTCCAGTCACCTTGTGCGGGCATTTCCGCGTCAGACTGGGCCCGAGCCGGACTTTGCATGAGGGACGTGACAAGACCAAGGCTGGTCGCGACAGCAACAATCAAGACACACTGAGTCATTTCGGTCGTCCTTTCTGGACAAACGAGTGACGGTCTGAACCTGTGAGCCTGGGTCTCAGGCGGCTTTAAGCGCGGAGAGGAACTGATTGGCTTCTGTTTTGAGTGTGCTGGCGAGTTCAGACAGACGGGCCGAGGTGACATTGACGGTCTGAGTGGCCGCATAGGTGTTACGGGCGGCGTCATTGACGCCTGCGACACTTGAGGCTGCGCTACGGGTGCCGACAGAGGCCATTTCCACGCTGCTGGAAATTTCGTCTGTGGCGGCGCTTTGCTGGCGGGCGGCGGCGGCCACATCGGCAGCAATGACCTTGACCTGCTCCACGGCGGCCTGAACGCTCTGCAAGCCGCTTGCGGCCCGTTCGGACACGTCCTTGATTTCCTCGATCCGGGTGCGGATCAACTCGGTTGAGCGTCCGGTCTGGGTGGCCAGGGTTTTGACTTCGCTGGCCACCACGGCAAAGCCCTTGCCGGCTTCTCCTGCCCGGGCAGCCTCGATTGTGGCATTGAGGGCCAAGACATTGGTCTGGCTGGCGATATCGGAAATCAACGCCGCCACCTCGGTGATCTGATCTGCGGCCTCGGCCAGGGCGCGGATTGTTTCGTCGGTTTTGCGGCTGATATCGGCGGCTTCATCGGCACTGCGGGCCGACTCAGTCATGCGCTCACTGATGTCGCGGATCGAAGCCGAAAGCTCGGTTGTCGCCGAAGAAATGCTGTCGATATTGGTTGCAGCTTCGTGCGCAGCGTGCGCCGTCATCTCGGCCTGATTTTCCGCTTGCTTGGCGTTATCATTCAAGATCAGCGCACCATTTTCGAGTTCCCCGACGGACGCCCCCAAATTGCCTAGAATGGTCTTGAGTTTGGCAGCAAAGTCATCGCACAAGGCTTCGATTTTTTTCGAATGATCGCGGGCTTGGTCAGCGGTGCGTTGGGCGGCGTCGCGGCTCATTTCGGCGCTGGCGCGGGTGTTCTCGGTAATGGTTTCAAAGGCGTCCTGCATCTGGCGCAACTCGCCGGTCAGTCCCCGCAAGGAAGCGGCCGCCTAGGTGTCGCCCTGGGCCAGGGCTTTCATGGCCCGAACCATGCGGTTCAAGGGGCGGATGACAAATTGCTGTCCGCCCCAGATCAGCAGGCTGTAGAAGACGGCGGCAAAAGCCAAGCCTCCCCACATTATGGAAATGACGGTCGTGCTGACGGTGTTGCCGTCCTTTGCGACCTCTTGGGAGCGCTTTTCAATGGCATCCGATGTGGCTTCCATCGCATCTTCCAGCTTGGAAAAGCTCTCATAGAACTTGTCTTGCTGCGCCATGGCGGCCAAGGGGTCTGTCAGGCTAAGCTGCTGGATGTGATTGGCATCCGCGATATAAGCCTTGAGCGCCGGCTCAACATCCGCGAGCGCCTTGCGAATCTGTGGATCCTTGGCCAGCGCCTTGTTTTCCGCCATCAACCGCTCGAACCATTCGGTATGTTCCTTCAAGTCCTTTCCGGCCTGTTCGATCTTGGCGGTGTCGAGATTTTGCGCAGCCAACAGGGCGGAAAGCACATCACCCCGCAAGGCGTCGTGCATCATGTCGCCTTCAAGATGGTTTCGGATGATTTGCGCGATGGTGGCGCTCTCATCAACGGTTCCGCGCAGGCTCTGGGTCGAGATCAGCCCCACGCCGGCAATCGAGACCGACACCAGAAGGGCTGCCACGGCGGAAATCAACACTTTGGTACTGATAGACTGAAACCAGATCTTCAACATCTTTGCCTGCTATCATCTGTGTCATCTTGAAGCAGGTCGATGGTAAACGCGTAAGTTTAAAGTCCCCTTAAGGTTGATGGGGGAATAAATTCTTCTTTATGGTGGCGTGTAGGAAGAAAGAGATGCGATAATCTCTCTTGTCTTCTGATGCCTGATCAGGACGGACTATCGTTCCATTCCTTTTTTAGCATCTCGATCAACAACATTAGCGGTCCGGGGAATCGCACTGCGAAGACGCCGATGAGCAAGGCAATGCCGATGGCCATCAGGGGGGAGGCCTGAATCATCCCCTCAATGGGTTTACCCATCAACGCGGACAAAAAGGCTTCGGGGCCTGTAGCATTGGCCGAGCGAGCGGACGCTTCGGCTTCGGCCTGTGCCTTGAGTTGAGAATCCTTGGCCTGTTTCTGTCGGGACTGAATCCAGACAAACAAAGCCGTACCGCAAATCAGCACGGTACCAACCGCCAGTGCAGCAGGGCCATCGCCGATGAACTCCCCCAGGCTGAGCACAAGGCCGACACTAAGCCATATACTACCGATGCCGATCAGGATGACAGCCAAGGCCAGGGTCACAATCGTTCCCTGGGCTTCACGCAAGCGCAGCATGAGCTGGTCGGCCAGCTGCTGGGGGATACCAAACATGCGGTCTGAACTTAGCGACGGCTAAACAAAACAGCACCAAGCAGGGCGCCAACGCCAAGGGCTACCCCAAACGAGGTCGCCGGATGCTCACGGATCACTTTTTCAAACGCCTGTAGGCTGCTGCTGGCCCCGGCCTTGATGGCTTCGCCGGCCTCATCGAGGTTCACGGCAGCCGCATTGGCCTTGTCGATGCCCATTTCGCCCATGGCCTTGGCCAGGCGCGCCACATCGGCGGACAGAGAATCAAAGTCGGATTTCAGATCGGCGCGCAGGTTTTCGGTCGCGTCGCGGATGTGATCTGCGGCGGAAGATTCGCTGGGGGAAGACTTGCTGCTCATCGGACGGGACTCCCTGTTTGTTACCTATATTTGGCCACAGCCACAGGGGGGCTACAAGGGTTTCCTGAAAAAAACCCTTATGCCTTTGGCCTTAGCTAAGCGGCATGGCTCAGTCGGTCGCTTGGTCGCCGATCAGTTCCCAATAATCCTCATCAGTCAATTCAGATTTGGGCGTATAGGGGCCTTTGGCCCGGTTCTGAGTAATCGATTGAAGGCCGCCGGGATTGGCCTTGCGCCAGGCGATCATGGCATCTGCGCCGGGACGTGCACCGGGGCGGGCGGGAATATCCAACTGGGGTTTTTGTGTCTGGGTCACAGCCGTTTGTCCTTGCATCAGCCGGGGCCCGGAGCAACGGGACAGGCTGCCCTTAGGGAATTGCGCCGGTTTCATCAATTTGTCAAAGATGATTTATTCCGTATTCATCCTAAATATTGCTGCGGCGCAAAGTGAAAAGGGTTAATTTTCTAAGGTTGCTCAGGGTGTTAAAGGTCTTGCCTTGTGTGCGCCGCAAACGTCTTAAGCCTCTGCTGCGGCATCGCGTACCGGCGACAGCCGTTCCAGCGTCAAGATGTGGCGCTGGAGCAACGCACTTGCCGTGCTGATGTCCCGGGCGCGCAGGGCATCGACAATCTGGCGGTGGTCGTGGCTCGAATGGGGTCGCCAGCGGGCGCTGCGCAGGCGGCTGAAGACGTAGCGCGAGCTGGTGATCTGAAGATCATCAAGCGTCGCCAGCAACCGGGGCATCTGACACGGCGCAATCAGGGCGCGGTGAAAGGCCCGGTTGGCCGCGTCCCAGCTCAGCAAGGTCAGGGCGGTGTCACAGGCCGTCAGGGCATCTTCGATCTTAAGATAGGCTATGGCATTGAGATTCGGGGCCGCATGACGCAGGGCCACGACCTCCAGCGCCGCGCGCATCTCCACCACCTCTTTCATCGCCGCCTCGTCGAGCGGGGCGACGCGGGTGCCGCGCCGGGGCTGGCTGACCGCCAAACCTCGGGCTTCGAGCTTTTGCAAGGCTTCGCGCACCGGCACGTGGCTGGCATCAAACTGGGTGGCAATATGGTCCTGGCGCAACTTGACGCCGGGGGCCAGTTCCCCGGTCATGATCCGCTCGCCCAGGATCCGGGCGATCTGGTCGGCAACGGTTTCGCGGGGCGGGATAGGGTGGCGCAAGCGGGCGATCCGAATGGCAATTATCGATAAGTCAGGCCCGCACCCTGCGCCGCCGGGCGACGGATCGCAAGTTGCCTGTTAGATTATCTATAATCCCCGCCTCACTCCGGCCTTAAGGCCTTCAGCGCGTCCAGATCCCCGCGTTCCAATGCCGGAAGCGCGGCTTCGATCACATCCAGCGGCCAGTCCCACCAACACAGCTCCAGCAGGTCGGCAATCATAGCCTCATCAAACCTGAGCTTTAGGACTTGAGCGGGATTGCCGCCGACGATGGCATAGGGGGGCACGTCTTTCGTCACGACCGCGCCGGTACCAATGATCGCGCCATGGCCGATGTGCACGCCCGGCATGATAATGGCCTTGTAGCCAATCCACACATCATGGCCGATCACCGTATCGGCAAACGGCAGGTCGCTGTAGGCATCCATGGTGCGCGGGTTAAACACCCGGAACGGATAGGTGCTGAACCCGCCCATCGGGTGGTTGGCCGAGCTGGTGACAAAGGTCACGCCATGCGCGATCTGGACAAACTTGCCGATCACCAGCTTTTCGCGGCTGAAGGCAAACAGATAGGGCGCAAGGGTCCCGGCAAAATCCTGGGGCGCGTCAAAAAAGCTATAGTAGCTATAGTCCCCGACCTCGATGCGTGGGTGGTCCAGCACCGCCTTGAGGTGCACCGTATAGGGTACAACCGTGCCATCCGGCAAGCGGATCGGCAGGCGCAGGTCGGGATTAAGCAGGGGCATGACGACTCCGTGTCATCGAACAACCCCTAAGGCTTAACGTGCGTTGCCGATCACGCCAAGCCGAATGCCTTGGGGCCGCGAACCGGCTTGCCTCTGAGACGCAGGGCCTCGGCGAACACATGGGCGCTGGCGGCAAAGGGCGCGCGGGGTTCATGGCCGCTGAGGAAGCGGAAATGGGCACAGAACCGGTCCGGATCCCCGGCCTGGGCGGCGGCAAACAGGCACAGCAGCAGCTTTTCATCCTGCGACAGATGCAAGTTTCCGGGCCGGGACACCCGGACCGGTCGGCGGGCCGTGCGGTCGAGCGTTTCTGCAAACTGTCTGAAGGCTCGAAACGCCGCCTCGGCATAGGGGCCAAGCAAATCTTTGAAGGTGCGCACCATCACCGGACAGGCGTTGCAGCCACTGGCATGGACGCGAAAGGCCCAGATCACCATCCGCTCCCCACAGGTCAGATCCCGCAGGGTCTGATAGGGCAAATCTGGACCCGGT
>JBKBWB010000361.1:0-2091 GCA_046289215.1 Asticcacaulis sp.
GGGGGGCGCTTTGGCGAAAACACCCCTCCGCCCCTTAGAAAGAGTTTGAAAAACAGACGCTGACTGTAATTTTCGTCATCCTCGGACTTGATCCGAGGATCCCTCTGAGCGGCGCGACGTTTGACCCTCGGATCAAGTCCGAGGGTGACGGTCGGTTTGCAGACAGACCCACGTCAAAGTCCCCCTCCGCATCGCTGCGCTCAGCCCCGCCCCATGGCTTACGCCACAGGGAGGGAAAAGAGGCATGCCTCAGCGCAAACAGCCTCAGAAGGCGTCGGCGGGGACCTGCATCAGGGCTTCCGCCCCGGTCTTGAGCTTGGCGAGGTGTGCGCCCGCGTCCGGCAGTATGCGCTCCAGGAAGACCCGGCCCGTCATCAGCTTTTGAGCATAGAACGGGTCGCTGTTGCCGCCGTCGATCGCCGTCTGGGCGGCCTCGGCCATCAGCAGCCACATGTGCGCCATGTTGGTCAGGCCAAACAGGTGCAGATAGTCGAGCGAAGCGGCCCCGGCATTGTCCGGGTTGGAAATGCCGTTCTGCATCAGCCACATAGTGGCCTCTTGCAGCTTGGCCTTGGTGTCGGCGAGGGCCTCGCGGTAGGGCTTGAGGGCGGCCTTGTCGGCGCTGGCGGCCACCAGGGCGTCCACATCAGCAAAATAGCTCATGATCGCGCGGCCCCCCTTGGCGGCCAGTTTGCGCCCGACCAGATCCAGCGCCTGGACCCCATTGGTGCCCTCATAGATCATGGTGATCCGGGCATCGCGCAGATACTGCGACGCGGGATAGTGCTCGGTAAAGCCCGAACCGCCGTGGACCTGCATGGCGTCCACACAGACCTTGAAGCCCTTGTCGGTCAGATAGGCTTTGATGATCGGGGTGAGTAGGCCCATGTAGTCCTGAGCCTTTTCGCGGGTGGCGTCGTCCGGGGCGTGTTCGGCCAGATCGGCTTGCAGCGCGACCCACGAAATAAAGGCGCGGCCGCCTTCGATGTGGGCGCGGCTTTCCAGGAGCATGCGGCGCACATCCGGGTGCACCAGGATCGGATCCGCCGGGCCGTCCGGGTTTTTCGGCCCGGTCAAGGAGCGGCCTTGGATGCGGTCCTTGGCAAATTCCTGGGCGGCTTGAAGCGCGGCGGCGCCGATGGCCAGCCCTTGCAGACCGGTGCCGAGGCGGGCGTTGTTCATCATCACGAACATCACCTTCAGGCCCTCGTTGGCATTGCCGACGAGCCAGCCGGTCGCCTCTTCATAGGCCATCACACAGGTCGAATTGCCGTGGATCCCCATCTTGTGCTCCAGCCCCACGCACTTGAGGCTATTGCGTTCACCGGGATTGCCGTCGGCATCGGGGATGAATTTCGGCACGACGAACAGGCTGATGCCCTTGGTCCCTTCGGGCGCGCCTTCGATACGGGCCAGCACCAGATGGATGATGTTCGAGGTAAAGCCGTGCTCGCCGGCGCTGATCCAGATCTTCTGGCCGGTGATGCGATAGCTGCCGTCGCCATTGGGCACGGCCTTGGTCCGCAGCATGCCGAGATCGGTGCCGCAATGGGGCTCGGTCAGGTTCATGGTCCCCGACCATTCACCCGATCCCATCTTGGGCAGATAGAGCGCCTTTTGCTCCTGCGTACCGCCCACGGCGAGGGCGGAATAGGCCCCATGGGTCAGGCCCGGATACATGCTAAAGGCCGAATTGGCCCCTGACATCATCTCGTTGAAAGCCATGTTGACGAGGTGCGGCAGGCCCTGGCCCCCGAATTCTTCGCCAACCCCCAACAGCGGCCAACCGGCCTCGACCATCTGGTCATAGGCTTCCTTGAAGCCCGGCGGGGTGGTGACGGTGTGGTCGGCATTGAGCTGACAGCCATGCTGATCGCCCACGCGGTTCAGCGGCGCGACCACTTCTTCGGCAAACTTTCCGGCCTCTTCGAGGATCTGGGTGACCGTATCGAGGCTGGCGTCGGCAAAGCCGGGCAGGTTGTTGTAGCTGTTGATGTCCAGGACATCGCCGAACAGGAACTGGTAGTCACGGACGGGAGCTTTGTAGGTCATGGAACCTCGCGGAGGATAAAAGGATGCGGGCGCAGTCGG
>JBKBWB010000362.1:0-2089 GCA_046289215.1 Asticcacaulis sp.
TCACGCACCAGCACCCAGACCCGGCCCACGCGATCGGGCCGCGCGGCCTTGGGCATTTTGCGGGGATAGGTCGCTGCCTCTCCTCGGGCCTTGGCCAGACAGTGCGCCTGTAACGGACAGGCCCCGCAGTCAGGATTGCGCGGACGACATACGCCAGAGCCCAGATCCATCAGGGCCTGCGCCCAGTCTCCAGGCCGCTCCGGGCCGGTCAAAGCCTCGGCCCAGGCGCGCAAGGCTTTGCGGGCGGCGGGCAAGGGCGCATCCACGGCAAACAGGCGCGCCATCACCCGTTCGACATTGCCATCGACTACGGTCGCCGGTTCATCAAAGGCAATGGCCGCCACCGCCGCCGCCGTATAGGCCCCGAGCCCCGGCAAGGCCCGAAGGGCCGCTTCAGTATCGGGAAACACCCCCCCCCTTGCAGCCACGGCCCGCGCACAGGCCAAAAGGTTACGCGCCCGGGCGTAGTAGCCAAGCCCCGCCCAGGCCGCCATCAGCTCCGCGTCCTCGCACGCCGCCAGCGCCGACACCGTCGGCCAGCGCCGGGTAAAGGCCTCGAAATAGGGCGTTGCGTGGGGCACGGTCGTCTGCTGAAGCATGATCTCGGACAGCCAGACCCGATAGGGATCGGGCCGAACCCCAGCGCGGCGCGCCGACGGTCCCACCCGCCAGGGCAGGTCCCGCGCATGGATATCATACCAGTCCAGCAAGGCGGACCGGATACGGTTTCTCAACACAGGGGTGGCCAAAGCGGGGTCAGACGGGAAGACATCAGTCATAGGTCGGGATATAGTCGCCCCATGACCCGCCGTCTGCCCTCAACCCAGGACGCCCTGCGAATTCTTGCGGCCAACCGCACGCGCCGTGCCCCGCGCCCACCGCCCCCTGCGGGGAACAAGCTGGGGCCGCTGATCCGTGAGCTGGATGCCCGCTATGGCCAGGGGCCGTCGGCACTCAAGGCTAAGTGGCGCGACATCGTCGGCGAAACGGTGGCGCGGGTCACCGAGCCCATCAAACTGACCAAGGGCCGGAGCGGACAGCCCGGCGTGCTCGATCTTCGGGTCGAAGGCGCCGCCGCCGCCCTGATCCAGCATCAGGCGCAAACCCTGATGCAAAGAATCAATCTGTTCCTCGGCAGCCAGACCGTGGGCCGTCTGCGCCTGATCCAGGGGCCAGTGACCCCACGGGCCGAAACCAAGCGCCCCGCCAAGCCACGCCCGACCCCGCCACTTGATGCCGCACGCGAAGCAGAACTGGAAGCGCGCCTCGCCGATGTGGCCAATCCGCGCCTCAAGGCGACCTTGTTGCGGATCTCGCGCAGTGTCGAACATCGCGCTGCGCGGAAAAGCGATTGACAACCCCTGCTCACCTTTGGTCTCAAAGGAGCCAAAATTGGCCGCAATTGTGCGGGCACTCACAGCTTACGGAAATCCCATGCGCCTTTCCCTGAACCGTCTCGCCCGCCGCTCCCTCCTCGTTTCAGCCCTTGCTGCGGCCGGGCTGGCTCTCGCTGCCTGTGGCAATGCGGCGGGCAGCAAAGGCATGGCCTCGGATGAGTATTTCTTCCTCGGCAACAAGGACTCTAAGGTCACGCTGGTCGAATATGCCTCGACCACCTGCAGCCACTGCGCCCATTTCCATTCGACCATCTATCCGGAACTGAAGAAAAACTACATCGACACTGGCAAGATCCGTTACGAGTTCCGTGAATTCGCCACCCCGCCGGCGGACGTCTCCATGGCCGGAGCGCTGCTGGCCCGTTGTGCCGGTAAGGACAAATATTTCGATGTGATCGACGCCCTGATGCGCGGCCAGGAGCAACTGTTTGCCACCGGCGACGGACGCGGCATGCTGCTGAGCGTCGCCCAATCGGTCGGCATGGACGAGACCGCCTGTGCCAAGTGCGTCAGCGACGAAAAGGCCATCACCGCCTTTACCGCGCGCATGGAACGCGACGCCAAAAAGTACAACATCCAAGGCACCCCGAGCTTCTTTATCAACGGCAAGCCCTTTACCTACAAACAAGAGACGACGGCTGCGGATTTCGCCGCTGCCCTTGATGCCGAACTGAAGAAATAATCGAGGACAC
>JBKBWB010000012.1:0-16011 GCA_046289215.1 Asticcacaulis sp.
GGGCCGGATTGGCCGCTGCGATTTCCGCCTCGGTCAGTACCACCCTAAGACGCAGGCAGGCCGGACCGCCGCCATTGCGCATGCTTTGGCGCACATCGACATACTCTACGCGGCCAATCGGGCCATTACGGCTGGCAAGGCTTTCGGCGGCGGCAAAAGCGGCCGGATTGTCGCGGGTTTCGGTCGGGGCCAGCAGTACGAGCCGGTCTTCGTCCGGCATCACCAGCAGCTGGGCGTTAAACAGATAGCTCTTGACCGCATCAGCCAAGGACAGATCAGCGGTCTTGATCTCGACGAATTCCGGGGTGAACAGGCCATCCGCCGCGCGGGTAATGGCGTCCAGCGTCGCGGCCTTATCCTCGAAGGCGGTTTCGTGGAAAAGAAGGCAGGTGCGGGTGCCGACACAGACCACATCATTGTGGAAGGCCCCCCCTTCGATCGCGCTCACGCCTTGGCGGGCCAGAACGGGATTTGCTGCCCCGTGACGCCGGGCTATGGCTTCGAAGCTTTCGCGGGTCTGGCGGGCTGGAAAGCGGCTGGCCCAGTGCTCCCACGCCTCGCGGCCCCAGACGAACAGATTGACCCCTTGGTCGCCATGATCGGCACACAGGCGCACATGGTTGGCGGCCCCTTCGTCGCTGAAATGGCCAACAGCAGGTAGAGGGTCGTGGATGGCAAAGCGGGCCGGATCGGCGAACAGGCGCTGCAGGGCCAGCTTGGTCTGGGCGGCTTCTTGCGAGCGGTGCAGGTGGGTGACCAGATTGGCGGGTGTAAAATGGACGCGTCCGTCGAGGCTGTCGGCCGATGGGGTCACGGTCGCCGCATTGGCGGCCCACATGGCTGAGGCCGAGGCAGCGGCGGCGGCAATCGCCGGCGCTTTTGTCCAGGCTGCTTCGTTCACCTCGGCATCGGTACCCGTAAAGCCAAGCTGGCGCAGGAAGCCGATATTGGGGCGCTCTTGAGGGGCAAAGACAAACTGGACGAGGCCGCGCTCAGCCAGCATCCGGGCCTTTTCAATGCCCTGAAGCACAGCGGCTCGCGGGTTGGAGGCGTCCCCCGCATTGACCTGGCTGGCGATATTGCCGGGGGACAGGCCTGCATAGGAATGGGTCGGGCCGACGAGGCCGTCGACATTGGCCTCAATGGCGGGCGCAAAACGCGGATGGGACTGGGTCATGCACGGATCCCTTTCATTTCTGCCAGCACGGAGAGGGCCTGATCGGCTTCAAACGAGGCGACGGGATAGGCGCAGTAATCCGCCGCGTAATAGGCGCTGGGGCGATGGTTGCCAGAGGCGCCAAGGCCGCCAAAGGGCATGTCCGCGGCCGCACCTGTGGTTGGGCGGTTCCAGTTTACGACCCCGGCCCGGATGGTGTGGATAAAGCTCTGCCAGTGGCTGGCGCGGTCAGAGATCAAGCCTGCCGACAGGCCATAGCGGGTGGCATTGGCTTTTTTGACAGCGGTCTGGAAATCCGGTGCCGTATCGATCTGCAGGATCGGGGCAAAGATTTCTTCGTCGGGCAGATCCTGGGCATGGCGGATGTCCAACAGTGAAGGCGAGACAAAGGCCTCGGGCAGTTCGCCGACCGATCCAAACGGCAGGATTGGCTTGGCTCCGCGCGTAATCAAATCGGCAACCCGGGTCTGGGCGCCGGCGGCGACGCGGGCCGAAATCAGCGGCCCCATATAGGGCTCGGGGTCATGATCCCACGGCCCGATGATCAGCTTGGCGGTCAAGTCAGAAATGGCGCGGGTGAGGGGATCGAACAGGCTGTCTTGGACAATCAGACGGCGGGCGCAGCTGCAGCGCTGGCCGGTGGTGACATAGGCCGACTGGACCACATGGGTGGCCGCCGCGTCGATGTCGTCCACATCCCAGACCACGAGTGGGTTATTGCCGCCGAGCTCAAGGGCCAGCAACACATGGGGGTTATCAGCAAACTTGCGCTTGAAATGTGCCCCCGCCGCAGCAGAGCCCGTGAACAGAAGCGCGTCGATATCCTGATCGAGCAAGGCCGCACCAACCTCGCGGCCCCCCTGAACGAGGTTGATCACGCCCGCCGGAAACTCAGCGGCCTGAAGGCACTCGATCAGGATCTGGCCGGACCAGGGGGTCTCTTCGGAGGGTTTGAACACCACCGTGTCCCCGGCCAGCAGGGCCGGGACGATATGGCCGTTGGGCAGGTGGCATGGGAAGTTATAGGGGCCTAAGACCGCACAGACCCCGTGCGGACGATGACGCAGGACCGCACGGCCAAAGCCGGTCTTGCTTTCGCGCTCGCCCGTGCGCTCGTCATAGGCGCGGATCGAGACCTCGACCTTGTTGGCCAGTCCCGCCGCTTCGATGCGGGTCTCCCACAGGGCCTTGCCGCTTTCGCGGGACAGGGCCTGGGCGATCTCTTCGACCCGGGTTTTGACGTGGGCCTGATAGCGGCGCAGGACTGCGATACGCGCTTCACGCGGCAGGCTGGCCCAGGCCGGGAAGGCATTGCGGGCGGCCGCGACGGCGTCGCGCACCTGATCGGGAGTAGCGGTAAAGCCCTGCCAGATTAAATCATCCGTGGCCGGATTAACTGAGCTGAGCGCCTCACCCTTGCCCTCGACCCATTGCCCATTGACCAGCAATTGCCCCGTCATCATGCCTTGACCCTCACCCAATCGTTGTTTTTCACTTGCAACAGGTCCGCAACATCCGCCGACATATCGGCATGCTCCATATCGAGCTCGACCGGGGCGCGGGTCGCCCGGAAGCGGCCGAGGTCATTGACCGCCACCAGCTTGGGGGTGGCATCGACCGTGGGGCTGATCCGGACCTTGCGCACGACACTATCGCGAATGGTGCGCAAGTCATCGCGGCGACAGGCAACCGTCGGTCCGGCATCAAACACATCCACGAGGCCGGTCTTGCGGAATCCTTCGGACTCGAGCAGGGCGAGGGCGGCTTGGCCGTGAGGATGGCATTCGCCGATCACCCGGCGGGCGTCTTCATGCAGAAGCTCGGTATAGATGGCATGACGCGGAGCCAGATCGAGCATGAACTGGCCGTCGGTCGACCCGCTCAGGCGGTCGGCATCGACAAAGGACATGCGGAAGAATTTGTGCGCCACATGCTCCCAGAACGGGCTGACGTCGTTCTCATCAAGCCAACCGCGCAGTTCGGCCAGGACCATGTCGCTGAACCGTTCCGGGGCGGCCCCAATCAGGAGGTAGCGCGATTGGGCCAGAAGTCGGCCCGCCCCCCCCTTGCGTTTATGAGCCTTGAGGAACAAGGAGCCGACTTCGGACCATCCGGTGCATTCATTGACCAGCACGAGTGCATTGTGATCGAACCGCAGGTTCAGCGACGGCGAATATTGCGCAAGCTGCACGACGCGGAACGACAAAAACGGTCGGTGAAGGCCGACAGCCGCCTTGACCGCGCTTAAGCCATCGATTTCACCAGTTTCAGTGTCTTCGAGCATCAGGGTGTAGCGGCACTCTTGGTCGGCCAACTCGCCCTGGAAGCTTTTTTGCGACACATCCAGTCGCTCGCGCAGGGTCGCCTCATCCTCGGGCAGGCTGGTAAAGCCGGGACCGGACAGGACGGCCAACTCCATCAGGGCGTTATAGTCATTGGGCCCGGCGGGCCGAATTACGAGCATGGGGTCATCCTGACTGGGTTTTATTGTTGTTATAAGGCTTAGAGGTCGGCTTGGGACGCAGATGAAAAGCTGGCGAGTTTTGCCTGTATGTCGCGGGCCGCGATCTCGCCGCTAGCCAGTTTCATCAGGATCAGGGCCGACAGGCGCGCCCGCTCCACAAAGCTGTCGGGCCAGGCAAATTCCTGATCGCTGTGGATCAAGCCCCCGCGTACCCCTAGGGAGTCCGCATTGGGCAGGCCGACGGCATAGAGGTTATTGCCCTCACAGACCCCACCCGAGGGTTTCCAGTGAATGGTCTGACCGAGCAAATCCCCGACATCGCGGATGGCGGCAAACAAGGCCTGTTGCCCCGGATCAAACGGCTTGGGCGGGCGGGTAAAACCGCCGTGGATGTGGGTGTGGATGCCGTCAAAGGCGGGTGCGCGGCAAATGCGGTTTACCTCGGCAACGCTCCAGTCGGCGCTGGCCTGATCAGGGACGCGGATATTGAAGCGAACAATGGCGGTATCCGGCACCACATTCAGCGGGCCGCCGCCGCTGATGGCCCCGATATTCAGCGTCACGCCTTCGCGATGGCCGTTGAGGGCATGAAGACGCACAGCCAGATCGGCCGCCGCGGCCACGGCATTGCGACCGCTGGCAAAGTCGCGGCCCGCATGGGCGCTCTTACCGTGGACGATGACATGGAAATTGGCTGAGCCCTTGCGCGATGAGGCAAGCGCACCGTCCTCGAGCGCGGGCTCATAGGTCAGGCCCACGTGGCCAAGGCGGCCAATCTCGGCCAGCACCGCCGCCGAGCCTGGCGAGCCTATTTCCTCATCCGGAGATAACAACACGCGATAGCCCACTTGATGCTTTAAGGGGTGTTGTTCCAAGGTTTCGAGGGCCGCCAGCATGACGCTGATCCCGCCCTTCATGTCGGCGATGCCCGGGCCGTTCAGGGCGCCATCTTCGCGTGTGACCACCTGTTGAAAGGCACTGGTGGCCGGAAACACCGTATCATAGTGGCCGGTTAGAATTACCTGGACCGGGGCGTCAGGCCGTACCGTAATCAGCAGGGCGTCCTCATAGGCCTGTTGCGACAGTTGGCCATTGTCGAGGACATTTTCCGTGGGGTTAAGGCGGCGGCGCTCCACGGTGCCGGGCAGAACTGAAAAGGCGGCCTCCAGGGCCTCGCGCACGCGGATCAGACCGTCACGGTTATGGCTGCCCGAATTGATGTGGCACCACGCTACGGCCCGGCTCACAAGTTCCGTGGCCCGGGCCGACAAGATTTCGAGGGCCAGATGATCGTCTTTGCTGATTTGCATGAAGCGAGCCTAACCCTGCCTATGGTCAGGTTTCAACTCATGCCGATCAAACTTCTTGAAATTGTTACACAGGCGCTTGTGGAATAAGCGCTGTAAAAGGCCTCTCTGCGCGAACCTCTCACAATGTCAATCTTTGTGGGAATGGTTTCAGTGGTAATAATTTGATTTCCAAGACCCTAAACCCGCCAACGCAAAGTAAAGTGTCCGGCTATGGCCCCGGTCAGGCCGCAGAGCGCCATGCCAAGCGTGTACCAACTAAACAGAAATAAAGCGCTGTCTTCGGTGCAATGCAGCGTATAGGCGCTGGCAGCGAGCGCTCCCGCGAGCAGTCCAGAGGCAAGGCCCGCTTGGGTGGGATAAACTGGGGCGCGTTGGCGCATCAGCCAGAGAGCCACCACAAGAATCGGGGCGGACAAGGCCCAGATAGTGCCCATGCAAAATGCCCAGGATGGCGCCATCCATACGTGGTTCAGTGCTTCGGGGGTAAGATGTTGGGCTTCGACAAGGGCGATTGCTCCGGTCAGCATCATCAAGCCGATTGCGAATAATGGGCCTAAACGGTTTTGACCCAGCGGTTGGCTAAGCGCCCAAAAGGCCAAGAGGGAAGCAAGGCTGAGACCGAGGGTATAGGCACTTTTTATCTGCATTGCGAAGTTTGAGAGCCAGTTGCCGATATCCGGGCGCAAGCTCAATCCAAAGACAACCAGCAGTCCAGCCAGTCCCGCACTGAGGGACAGCCAGAAGATTGCCAAACGCGGCCAGCGCATCGAATCCGCTGGGCGGACCTCCGCGGATAGTCGTTCAATCAGATCCTCACTCCGCATCATTACGCACCTTACGCATCAAACTTTGCAGGGCCCGGTGCAGACTAACCTTGGCCGTATTTGCACTGAGGCCTTGTTTATCTCCAGCCTCGGACAGGCTGAGGCCCTTGAGTTTCACGTCCTGTATCAGGGCTTTTTGCTTCTCAGGCAGATCTGCCATCAAAGCCTCCAAGTCCCGGGCAGCCGCGGGATCAGTGTCCGAAACAGCCAAGATTTCTGTGAAGTCCTCTAGCGGAAGGTGAACTCGCTGCCCACTGCGACGATAATGATCGATCAGCTTATATCGGGCAATGGCGTGCACCCAGGCGCTGACCGGCCATTTTGCATCATAGCTGTCGCGTCGGTTATGCACCGCCAGCAGGCACTCCTGCACCAGATCCTCACAGTCGGGATGATCCCGCCCTAAACGACGGCCCACATAGGCCTGAACGAGGGACCGGCAGAGCGTCAAGAGACTGCGGTGGCCCTTCGGATCCCCGAGCTGACTGAGACGCATGGCAATAGTTAGGTGCGCCTCGTCGATCACGGAGTCCTCATCCATTCGGAGCAGAGGCCCAGAGGGTTACGAACAAAACGCCGATTTGCAAAATTATTTTTCGAGCCGTGTAACCTTGGGCCCTTTGACTTCGAATTCCCTGATGTCCGGCGACGAGAGCCGGTCTGAAATCCGATGGAGAATGCAAATGTCCCGTACCGCAACCGTGCTTGGTTTGTCGATGGCTGTGGCTCTGATGAGCGGCGCCGCCATGGCCGATACTATGAACAAAACTGCCAAGAAGGCCGAAATGGAAAAGTGCTATGGCGTCGCCAAGGCTGGCCAGAATGATTGCGCTGCCGGTGCCGGTACTTCCTGCGCAGGGACCTCGAAGGTCGACTATCAGGGCAATGCCTGGAAACATGTTGCCAAAGGGACTTGCGAGAAAATCAAGACCCCGAAGGGTATGGGCTCGCTGAAGCCGATCGCCTAACGATCCAAACAGACGTAGGTTCAGTAATGCAGGCGAATCCGCCTGCATTCACCTAAACGGAGATCAGATATGGCAGGTCTTTCAAAATACGCTTTACTTGGCTTGGCTGGGGCCTTGATCAGTGGAGCGGCTCTGGCAAGTGCGTCAGATACTAAAGACAAAAAGCCTGAAATGGAAAAGTGCTACGGTGTCGCCAAAGCCGGTGAAAATGACTGTAAGGGCACTGTCGGCACCTCCTGCGCCGGATCCGCCAAACAGGATTATCACCCGTACGCATGGAAAATGGTGCCCAAGGGGACTTGTGAGAAGATCAAGACGCCCAAGGGCCAGGGCTCGCTGAAGCCGCCGACAGCCTAAATCTGTGACCGAGTTCCCTTCTGCGGGCGTCAGTCTCAAGCCCGTCCATTTTGCTGAAGCCCGGCTGGCGACCGCGGAAGGGCTTTGGTTCGAGGTTCATCCTGAAAATTACATGGATATTGGCGGACCGCGTCTAGCAGGACTAGAGTCTGTGGCCGAGCGCCATCCCCTTTCCCTGCATGGCGTGGGCTTGTCTCTTGGAGGACCAGAGCGGCCGGATGCGGCGCACCTCTCGCGGTTTCGAGCGTTAATCGAACGACTGAACCCGGCCCGTCAATCCGAACACTTGGCATGGAGCCGCTTTCAAGGGCATTCGGTGCCGGACCTGCTGCCCATTGTGCGGACATCGGCGGTCTTACAGCAGATTGCCGACAACATCGATGCCGCTCAGTGCGCTTTGGGGCGGACCTTGTTGATCGAAAATCCCAGCCATTATTTGCCGGTCAACGGCCATGATTGGAGCGAGACGGCGTTCTTGAGGGAACTGGTTGTCCGAACCGGATGTGGCCTGCTGGTGGATGTGCACAATGTCTATGTCAGCGCCCGAAATCTGGCGGAGACCGATCAGGTATTTGAGCCACTTTCTTATCTGGCTGACTTGCCTCATGCCGCGATTGGTGAAGTCCATTTGGCTGGGGGTACCGAAGACGTTGAGGCCGGCCTCAGGATTGATAGCCATGATGCGCCTGTACCGGATCCGGTCTGGGCGCTTTACCAAGCCTTGCTCGATTTTACGGGTCCTGTCTCTACCTTGATTGAATGGGACGATCAGTTGCCTGAGTTTGCGGACCTGATGGCCGTTCGGGATCAGGCGCAGGCCTGTCTCTTGACGGCCGCCGCAACACCTCAAAAGGCGCTTGTCCTGTGAGCCGGTTTTATGAGGACGTCTTTGCCGCCCTTCGAGCCCCGGAGGCGGCCCCACCCTTGCCAGAGGGGATCCCTCCAGAATTTGCGCCGCGGTTTCGGGTCTATCGCAATACGGTTTATGACGGTTTGGTTCGGGCGCTTTGCGATAATCACCTGACCGTGCTGGGAGTTGTGGGCCAAGACTGGATGCGCGCCTGTGCCCGGATCTACGCCAGCGAGGTTTTGCCCGACCAGCCGTCCCTTATGGCGTATGGACGGAGTTTCCCAGAGTGGCTGCGCCAGTTTGAACCGGCTCGGGACTTGCCGTACCTGGCAGATCTCGCCCTGCTTGACCGCTTGTGGCTGGACAGCTTTTTTGCACCGGACGCGCCTGTTTTAGAGGCGGAGGCTTTTGCGGGCCTGAGCCCAGAAGCCATGGCCATAACGGCCGTCAGGTTAAACCCATCGCTACGGATCGCCACGTTTGACACGGCCATCGTGAGCCTGTGGCTGGCTTTGCGTGAGCCTCACGAGACTGCTGATGATCTTGAGTTGGGTGAAAATCCTGAAACCGCAATGATTTTGCGGGGGCCTGACGGCGGTGTCGTGACCACTCTTCTGAGGCCCGGACAAGCGGCATTTCTATCGGCTCTATCCCGGGGAGACACTTTGTTGTCTGCGGCGGATTGCGCTGTGACTGTCGATGAAACTTATCAGATCGCGGAGCATTTTTCCGATCTGATCCGCCTTGGTGTTTTTGCCGCGCTTCACTACTCGTCACAGAAGGATTGACGACCATGATTTCCGCCATTCTCAACCGCATTTCGAAACTAATCCCGGAGGCTCTGATCGCCTTACTCATGCGAGGTGGTGTCGCGGCAGTGTTTTTTCTGTCGGGCCGGACTAAGGTGGAGGGGCTTCTGACACTTAAGGACTCGACGTTCTACCTCTTTGCTGAAGAGTATAAGGTTCCGTTTCTTCCGACAGAACTGGCAGCCTATCTGGCGACCTATGCCGAACATATTCTTCCGATTTTATTGATCCTGGGTCTTGGGACTCGATTTGCCGCCGTGGGCTTGCTCGGTATGACGATGGTCATTCAGCTATTTGTCTATCCGGATGCCTGGTCTACCCATCTCGGTTGGTCAGCAATGCTGGTCTATCTAATTGGCAGGGGGCCTGGAGCTATTAGCCTGGATGCCCTGTTCGGGTTCGAGCCTAGCCATCATCGGTAACAGGGCTGATTTATCCCCGACCGTACCAACTGGGGTCTCATGATGTCATCCCTAAGGAGATGACACATGCCTTATCTGTCCGACCGTAATCCCTTCGACACCCTGTCCCCCGGATATGATCACGGTCCCTCGCGCGAAGTGCTCGTGACGCCCGATCCTGGCGCGGATTGGCCGATTTATGGTTATTTAATTGCACGCGGAGAGGGGACAGTCACCTATCTTCCCGCGAGAAATGAAGATGCGGACTGGGTGACCGATACGGTCAGTGCCCGATTTGTCAGCCTCGGGCTTGTACGCCGTATTCATAGCGTGAGTGGGCCAGTGACGTTGCGAGCAGGGCTGCCAGTATGAGTGCGCTTGGGCTGGGTATGTTCGCAAGGATTAGACGCGTTGGTGTGGCCTGGACCCCGTCGGTTTTGTTCGCCGGGGCGGGCGTCGGGGGCTGGTATGATCCCGCACGCCGGGCCAGCCAGTTTCAGGACGCGGCGGGCACGATCCCGGTCACTGCCCCCGGCCAGCCCGTGGGGCGGATGCTGGACCTGAGCGGGCAGGGGCGGCATGCGAGCCAGGCCGACGCCGCTCGCCGCCCGACCTATCAGATCGATGGCCAGGGCCTTGGGCATCTGGCCTTTGACGGGGTCGATGACCTGTTGGTCACCGAGGCCATTGTCTGGAACAGCCCGCAGGTCAGTTTTGTCAGCGCGGTGCACAAGCCCGCAGATACGGCGGCGCTGGTGGTGGCGGAATTCGGATCGCCGACCGATGACGGATCCTGGGGCTTTTATGCCCCCGCCATCGGCGGATCGGCGGACCTGACGGCCATGTTGCGCGGCACGGACGTGGCCTTTGTGGTTTGCACGGACCTGCCTGCCCCGAGAACGGCGGTTGTGTCGGCGCGCATGGAGACAGGCCCGCTGCTGGTGGGCGAGGAGATCCGGGTGCAGGTGGACGGACAGACCGTGGCCTCGACGGTTTACGGCACCAACGCCGGGACAGGAGCCCTGGGCACATGGCCGTTGCGGATCGGATCGCGCGTGGGCAAGGTTTTTCCGTTTCTGGGTCGCTTCTACGGGCTTATAATGATGAACCGGATCCTGAGTGACGCCGAACTGGCCCGGGCCGAAGGCTGGCTTTCCGCTCGATCCTGAGGGGAAAAAAGAAGAGTTGTACAGAAATCAAACTCTTCAGTTTTTCAGGTGTTTCCTCGCAAGGGTCTGATGCTGCGGGGTTTTTTATGGTGAGTCCGCTGGGACTCGAACCCAGGACCCTCTGATTAAAAGTCAGATGCTCTAGCCGGCTGAGCTACGGACTCACACATAAAACCCCGGGGCGGCCCCGAGAGCGCGAACCTATAGAGGTCTCTTTTTCGCAGGGCAAGCATCCTTTGATAAAAAATGCGGCAAAGCTGTTGATGAACCGGGTTTGGTGATAAGGCTCCGGTTGTAACTTGCACTTGGGGGAACAGATGCGCAGGGTTTGCGGGGCGCTGCTTGTCGGCATGGTCGTGTTGCTTAATGGGGTTTCTGGACCGACTCGGGCTCAGGATCAGACTGCCGGAGCGGTAAAAGATGCCGTGACCACCCCTTTTTCAGATCTCAATCTGACGGGAAAAAAAGTGCCTGATGTGCTGAAAGCGGCTCGGGCTGCGCCCTACAGTGTCAGTGGGCTAGACAACTGTGCCGGCATCGGGGATGCGGTACAAGCCATCAACACCGTACTGGGGCCAGATCTGGACGAGCCGACTGAAGGCGATAAGAACTCGATAATCGGCGATGCCGCCAGTGGAGCGATCCGCTCGACGACATCGGATCTCATTCCCTTCCGGGGCTGGGTGCGCAAGCTATCTGGCGCAGAAAAGCGCGATAAGTCCGTTCAGGCTGCGATTGACGCCGGTAAGGCGCGTCGGGCCTTCCTTAAGGGTTACGGCCAAGCACGGGGTTGTGCCTGGCCGGCTGCGGCATATGTGAAACCCAAGGACTGATTAGTCCCGCAGATGACGGGCGCGGAAGTCGCGGCGGAATGTCTCAAAGGTTCCTGCGGCAATCGCGTCCTGCATGGCCCTCGTCAAAGTCTGGAAAAAAGCAATATTGTGCCAGGACAACAGGATCTGGCCTAGGATCTCTTCGGCCCGGATCAGGTGATGCAGATAGGCCCGCGAATAGTCCCGGCTAGCCGGACAATCGCTGTCGGGATCGAGCGGACTTTCGTCTTCGGCAAAAGTGGCATTCTTGAGGTTGATCGGCCCGTCCCAAGTCCAGGCCTGACCATGACGCCCCGAGCGGGTCGGCAGCACACAGTCGAACATATCAACCCCGCGCGCCACGGCCTCAACCAGGTCAATCGGCTTGCCCACCCCCATCAAATAGCGGGGGCGATCCTTGGGCAACATGTCCACAGCATAGTCGAGGGTCTCGCACATGGCTTGGTGACCCTCGCCGACGGCAAGGCCACCGAGGGCATAGCCGTCGAAACCGATTTCGATCAGGCGTTCGGACGATTCCCGCCGCAGATGCTCAAAGGTCGAGCCTTGCTGGATCCCAAACAAGGCTTGGGTCTCGCGCTGGCCAAAGGCGGCCTTGCAGCGCTGACCCCAGCGGGCGGACAGGCGCAGGGCTTCGGCGGCACGGTCTTCTTCGGCGGGCCAGGAGACGCACTCATCCAACTGCATGACGATGTCACTGCCCAGCAGGTCGGCTTGAATCTCGATCGAGCGTTCCGGCGACAGCACATGGCGCGAGCCGTCGATATGGCTTTGGAAGGTGACAGCGTCTTCTGTGACCTTGGCGATCTGCGACAGGCTCATAACCTGAAAGCCGCCAGAATCCGTCAAGATCGGGCCGCTCCAGCCCATGAACTTGTGCAGGCCCCCTAGGCGCGCCACGCGCTCTGCGGTCGGGCGCAGCATCAGGTGATAGGTATTGCCGAGGATGATCGGCGCCCGGGTCTGGCGCACCATGTCGAGCGTCAGGGCCTTGACTGTTGCCGCAGTACCCACCGGCATAAAGGCCGGGGTGCGGATTTCACCCCGTGCGGTCGTTAAGGTGCCTGTGCGGGCCGCGCCATCCGTGGCGTGGAGTGTAAAGGGAAAGGTCGTCATAGCCCGCCTTATCAAGTTCAGTCTGACCTGAACAGTCCTGAGCCATAGGGACAACTCCCTGTTTGTTTGGATTTGAGCCGGAATGCGCGCTTGAGCTGTGATCGTGGGGTGTTAAGGTGAGTTGCAAAACCAACGGGGGGTACAATGGAAAATTCAGTCAAGTGGTCTGGGTCTGTTGAGGGCTTTGAAGCGTTGCTACGATCAAAAGGATTAGCCGACGACTTGGTGGCCGCCATGATGGAAACCTTTGCCAAGATCCGTGCAGAAGGCGTTCAGGCGCAAAATCAGGGTGATTGTGAGTATCACTGCTGGTCGGAGAGCAAGTCTTGCTCTGTCGACGGGCGTAAAGGGGTAATGTTCCGGACCGTCTGCGAGAACCAGTACAGTGGTGAGCGGGTGGTGGGCGAGTGGTCCGACTGTTCTGTCATTGGCGAGGCCTGAACCACTAGACCATTATACGCGCCGGAACAGCAAACTGGCATCTCCGTAGGAATAGAACCGATAGCCAGTTTGAATGGCATGGGCATAGGCTGCTTGCATGGTTTCAAGGCCGCAAAAGGCACTGACCAGCATGAACAGGGTCGATTTCGGTAGGTGGAAATTGGTCATGAGCACATCGGCGCCCCGAAAACGGTAGCCGGGTGTAATGAAGATGGCTGTATCATCCGCAAACGGATGAATTTTGCCATCATCCGAGGCGGCGCTCTCGATCAGTCGCAAGGATGTGGTGCCCACACACACGAGCCGCCCACCCGCAGCGCGCGCCGCATTCAGCCGGTCCGCCACAGCAGCGGGCACATAGCCATATTCAGCATGCATCTTGTGCTCGCGCACCACATCGGTCTTGACCGGCAAGAAGGTGCCAGCCCCCACATGCAGGGTCACCTGTTCGAAGCCAATGCCCCTATCCTTAAGGCGAGCAATCAGGTCAGGGGTGAAATGCAATCCTGCCGTCGGCGCGGCAACGGATCCGTCTTCGCGGGCATAGACGGTCTGATAATCTTCTTGGTCGCGCGCATCTTCGGCCCGTTTAGCCGCGATATAGGGCGGCAGCGGCATGTGGCCCGTATCGCGGATGGCCGCATCCAGATCCGGCCCAACGCGGTCAAAGCAAAGGGTGATCTCGCCGCTCTCGGCCTTGCCTACGACCTCGGCATTGAGGCCGCCGGTAAATAGCACCATATCCCCAACTCTTAGGCGTTTGCCGGGGCGCATGAAGCACACCCAGGTATCGGGCGTTTCGCGTTTGTGCAGGGTGGCTTCAACGGCAACGCTGGATCCGTCCCGCGTGCGCGTTCCGTTCAGACGCGCCGGGATGACCCGTGTGTCATTGACAATCAGAACATCGCCCGGACGCAGAAAGTCTGGCAGATCACAGACCTTGTAGTCTTCGAGCCGATCCTCGTTGGGGTCGATCAGGAGAAGACGGGCCTGATCGCGCGGTTCGACGGGACGCAGGGCAATGGCGCTCTCGGGCAGATCGAAATCAAAAGCGCTGAGGGGCAGGTCGGTTGTGACAGGCGGCGGGGTATACATGCTTACTCATTCACCCGCTCACGTTTTCCCCGTCAAGGCTTCAGGGTAAGGATGGGCTTAATAGCTTTGAAGCCCGTTGTGTATGGATCCAGTCCAAGGCTTCATCCAAAGTCGGTACGACCGTAATTATTCTACCTGGAAACAGACTGCGGGTCAGGGGCAAACGCGACAAGGTCTCCGGATTATCGGCGACGATGGCTGTGTGCCGACCTTTGTCCTTTTCACCAACGCGGTTAGTCCAGTCCTCGGCCATAGCCTCGACATCCATCACTCTTAGGTTGCCTTTGAACCGGCGCAAATCCGTGATCGCGTCATATTTCCAAGGTTCGTCGATCGGCGTCAGTACGGTGCTCAGGAGCGTGCTGACATCGAATCCGTCGAATGTCCCGTACAACCGATAAAGAATAATTTGGTTATCCAGATCAAGATCGACACTGATTGGTAAGTCAGCACGCATCCTTAAACTCCCTATGTCTTAGGCTGCGTCAGCCGCAACTTTCATGGAGACGATCTTGCCCGGTTCGCGCGGCGGCTCACCCTTGGGCAGGGCATCGACAGCATCCATGCCTTCGGTCACTTCGCCCCATACGGTGTACTGGCCATCCAGGAAGCGGGCATCGTCAAAGCAAATGAAGAACTGGCTGTCTGCCGAGTCCGGGCTAGCCGCACGGGCCATGGAGCAGACGCCACGTACGTGAGGCGCGTTCGAGAACTCGGCTTTGAGCTTTTTGCCCGAGCCATTGAAGCCGGTGCCGGTCGGATCGCCACCCTGGGCCATGAAACCCGCGATCACGCGGTGAAAGACGATGCCATCATAGAAGCCTTCGCGGGCCAGTTCCTTGATGCGCGCGACATGGCCCGGTGCCAGGTCCGGGCGCAGGCGGATCGTCACGTCGCCGGTCGAAAGGGTCAGGTTCAGGGTGTTTTCCAGATCGGCAGACATCTGCGGCTCCTTGTTCGGTACGTTCAGCATCAAGAATCATAAACTCCTGAGCAATCTCTGAACACCAACTGTCAAAAGTGGCTTCTGTCCAGAGACGAACGTCTGTAAACTCCGCAAATGAGCGAAAATGAAGAACGCCGCCGGATGGTCCGCCCGCCTAAGGGCGGAAACGCCTCTGGGCGCGGAATCGGGCACACCAAACTTAAGACCGCCAAGATGCGGACCTTGTCCTCTCAGCTGTGGCTTGAGCGGCAGCTGAATGACCCCTTTGTCGTCAAGGCCAAGGCCGAGGGCTGGCGCTCTCGCGCGGCTTTCAAGCTGATAGAAATCGACGAACGCTATGGCGTGTTGCGTCGAGGTCAGCGCGTCGTCGATCTGGGCTGTGCGCCGGGCGGCTGGGTCCAGGTGGCTTTGCAACGCGGGGCCAGTCGCGTGGTGGGAGTGGATCTTTTGCCCGTCGATCCGATCCCGGGCTCAGAGATGATCGAGGCGGATTTTACCGATCCCGAGGTCGGACCGCGCCTTTTGGCGATGCTGGATGGGCCGCCGGACGTGATCATGTCGGATATGGCACATAACACGGTTGGCCATAAACAGACCGACCACATCAAGATTGTGGTGCTGATCGAAATGGCCATGGCCTTTGCCGAGGCCAATCTGGCCAAGGGCGGGACTTTTGTCACCAAGGCGTTCCAGGGCGGCGAGACGGCGGACCTGTTGCGGCGTCTGCGAGCCACCTATACCGAAGTGCGCCACGTTAAGCCCAAGGCCAGCCGGGCGGACAGCTCTGAGCTCTACATCATTGCCATGGGCTTTAAGGGGGCGCAGAACGCGGCACAGATCCCAACGGAGCCGCTGGAGTGACCTGGCTGCTGGTCGCGGTCGGAGGCGCGGCGGGAGCCATGGGACGTTATGGCCTTGGCCTTGTTATGGCACGGCTATTGCCAGGTTCCGCGTTTCCCTGGGCGACTTTTGTCGCCAATGGCTTCGGCGGGCTTCTGATGGGGATGCTGGCGGGCTGGCTGGTGAGCCTGGCACCGGGGGAAGGGACTGAGCGGCTGCGTTTGCTGCTGCTTGTCGGCCTTCTGGGGGGATTTACGACCTTTTCCGCCTATGCGCTGGATTTGGTGATGTTGATGGAGCGACGCGCGTGGGGGCTGATGGTGGCCTATGGCGTGGGCTCGGTAGTTGTATCGGTGGCTGGATGCCTGATGGGCCTGCTGCTGATGCGGAAATGGATCGGATGAAAGAGAT
>JBKBWB010000363.1:0-2066 GCA_046289215.1 Asticcacaulis sp.
ATCGGGCACAAAAGCGTGTGCCAGAGGAGGGGGCAGGCTCGCGCGGCTGTGATCGTCATCACGCGAGGAGAGGGTCGCACAGGCCTCGGCGCTTTGGCGCGCTTTTTGGGCGGCTTCGGGGCTGTCTCCGCAGCCAACGGCCCACAGGGTCTGGGTGTCATGATCAAAGGCCAGAAGGGCATGGATCCGGGCCGCCATCAGCACCGGCCATGGATCGTTATCGTCTCGGCGGGTTGAGGGCTCGCGAACGCTGCCGTAACTGTAGGCCAACAGGCCCACCAGTCCCCCTTGATAAGGGGGGCCATCGGGATCAACGGGAAAAACTCTTGATTTCAGGAGTTTAGACAGAGTTGCACCGACCTGAGCCCCATCATCGAGGGCAAGGCTCTGGACCGGCCCGTCGGGCAGCATCAGCCATGACCAGCGCCCATTTCGTCCGCCATCGGAGATCAGGCGCACCGCCTCTGCGGGCTGCTCTGGGGCTAAAAACAGCCGAACGGGGTCCGTCAGCGGCACGTGAAGCCGAACAAGATCTCGAAAAAGAGGGGCGTCGGGGTCCAGAGGCATCCGGTTCAGCGGGCTTCACACCATGGTGATTAGAAAGCGAGGACAATCAGGCTCATGGTGTCTGTGTCAAGGTCCTCCTGATCCCCCGCAGGACCGGGTTCAGCAGACAGGCATGACGGGTTGGACAGTCCGGTCCGCATATCCTGGCTGCGTCGTCTGTCGGCTGAACCCGCCGGGACGGCGATTTCCCCCCCAATCGACCTATCCGGCCAGAAGCCGCGTACGCAGACGCTCCTGATCCGCTTCTGATAAGCCAATGTCATGGAGGAGGTAGGCATCGAGGTCGCCACTGCGTTCAAGGATCACATCGAGCGCCGCCTGAAGCAGGGGTTCACGCACCCCCGCGAGCAATTCCGCAATGCCCGGCGCATAGTCGCGGCCAAAGCGTTGGCGCAGTTCATGGCGGATCTCTTCGGCCCGGGCCGGGATGTCGATACGCGCTTCAGAGAGCATGTAATCGGCCATGATGTCATCGGGATGGACACCCAGCACATGCTGCATCAGGGCGGCCAGCAGGCCTGTGCGGTCTTTTCCAGCCATGCAATGGATCAGCACCGGCCCCTTGTCCGCCAACACGGCCGCGAAAAACCGGCGGAAAAGGTCCAGATGCCGGGGACGATAGGGCATGTTGCGATAGGCGGTCAGGCGGACATCCATCAGGGCATCCACGTCCGGATTCGGGCCTTCGAAAAACTGGTTGTGGTAAAACTGATCGTCGGCCTGATCGTCGTTTTCGATCACGCTGTAGCCAAAGCCCTCGGGGCGGCGCGACGGGCGCTTGTCCCGTTCCAGCGGGCGGCGCAGATCGACCACGGCCGCCAGACTCAGCTCCTTGAGCGCGTCCAGATCCGCGTCGCTGGCGGTCGAATGGTTCGCGGACCGCAACAGCAACCCGCTACGCACACGCCCGCCATAGCGGGCCGAGTTATAGGCGCCGAAGTCGCGGAAGTTTTCGATCCCCTCGAACGGGAGGAAGCGCGTCTCAGTCATGTCTGGTCTCGCATCAGGCAGGACGGGGAGGGGCGAGCGTTTGGTAAACCGCCCGGCTCCTTTTATCCGGCCCTGTGGTGTTTTCCAGTCTTTGTGCCTAAGTAATCTACGAATTTCAGATCCTTTTGGCTCATAAGGGCCATTTCGAGGGACCATTAGCCATGGCGTCAGCGTCGCACCCCTTTTTCAGCCTCGATCAACAGGGTCTGGTGCGGATCGCGGCGGTGGCCCCGCCGGTGCATATCGCCGATCCCGGGGCGAATCTGGCGGAGCATTGGCGGCTGATTGATGCAGCGGAGGCGCAGGGCGCCGCACTGGTGCTGTTTCCGGAGCTCAGCCTGACCGGCTATGCGATTGACGACTTGCACCTACAGGCGGTAGTGATCGCTGCTGCGGAACAGGCGCTGGCGAGCCTCGTGGCCGACAGTGCCCGCTATGAGGCGGTGCTGGTGGTTGGCTTGCCGGTGCGGGCGATGGGCGGGCTGTTCAACACGGCGGCAGTGGTGCTG
>JBKBWB010000364.1:0-2056 GCA_046289215.1 Asticcacaulis sp.
AGCCGCAGCTGACAGGGTCAGATCCTCATCCTGACGGCCGAGCGCCAGACGGGCCGTGACCCGCGCGCCGGCCAGATCATAGCAAGCCTTGAGGTAAGGGCAGTCTTCGGCCCCCCCGCGGCCTTCGGCGATCAGGTTCTCGGCGGTGGTCAGCAATTCCGGCGCATCGTAGAGGTCAGAGCCCGTGATACAGGTCAGGGCTTGTTCCAAAGCGGCTTCAGCCGCCTGTTGACGGGTTTGGGCCAGCTTTCCAGCGCTTTCCGCCGCTGAGGCGGCTTTGCGCACAGCCTCGGCCTCGCCGGTGCGGCGGGCATATTCGCGCCAGCACATGGCCGCTTCGAGATAGCGGCTGTGGCGGTCGCTGGCACTGACGGTTCCCCCCTTGACGGTCGCAGTCCGGGCGGCCCCCAGCAGGATCGTCTGATCCATCAGCTCCATCAGACTGGGGTCTGTCCCCTCCAGCCCCTTGCCCGCCTGAGCCGCTGCGCCCAAGATCCGCTTCAGTTCCCGACCAAATTCAAACATGTGCGTCGTGTCCACCGTCCCACGACGGCACGCCCGCCGGGGTCTCGCGGGGGACTGAGCAAGAGCGGGGCCGCTCAGGCGCCGGATCTCGACCCTTTGGTCAGCGCCGCCCGAACAGTCGCTCGATATCGGAGAGCTTCAACTCGACATAGGTCGGGCGGCCATGGTTGCATTGCCCTGAATGGGGTGTGGCCTCCATCTGGCGGAGCAGAGCGTTCATTTCCGGGGCGGTCAGGCGTCGGCCTGAGCGGACCGAGCCATGGCAGGCCATGGTGCCGCAGACCTCGGCCAGTCGCTCTTTGAGGGCCAGAGCCTGGCCGTTTTCAGCCAGATCATCGACGATGTCGCGTACCAGGCCCGCTGCATCCACATCCCCCAGCAAGGCCGGGGTTTCGCGCACCAGCACCGCCCCGCCGCCAAAGGCCTCGATCACCAGCCCCATTTCAGCCAGATCGTCGGTATGGACCAGTAAGCGCTCCGCTTCGGCAGGATCCAGATCCACCACTTCGGGGATCAGAAGGGTCTGGCGTACAACCCCGCCACCGGACATCTGGACCTTCATTTGCTCATAGACAAGCCGCTCATGGGCAGCGTGCTGGTCAACGATGATCAGGCCATCGCGGGTTTGGGCCAGAATATAGGTCTCATGCAATTGGGCCCGGGCCGCGCCGAGGGGATAGTCTTCGGGGGCGGGTTCGCGGGGGGCTTCGGGCGGTTTGGCGTTGGTGTCCGCATAGGGGGCGGACCAATCTCTTTGGCGTTCAGCAAAGGTTTCGACCCGGGCCGAGCGGGCTTCAAGCCCCGGGATCGTGGCCAATGTTCCGGTATGGCCGAACAACGTGCTACCCGAAGCGGGGCGCGGCTCGGGCCGCCAGCCGGAAAAGGTTTGCGCGCCGCTATGGGGCAAGATCTGGGGCCGGAACCCGTCCAGCGCCTGATCGGCGACGGTGGTGGCGGCCCGGTGACCGGCGGCATGCAGGGCATGTTTCAGTGCCCCGACAATCAGGCCCCGGACCAGATTGGGATCGCGGAAGCGCACCTCGGTCTTGGCCGGATGGACGTTGACATCGATCTCCTGGGGATCAAGATCCACATAGAGCGCCGCTGTCGGATGGCGATCCCGTGCCAGAAAATCGGCATAGGCCCCGCGCAAGGCCCCGGCCAGCAGCTTGTCCCGCACCGGGCGGCCATTGACGAACAGATATTGATGGGCCGCATTGCCGCGCGAATAGGTGGGCAGTCCCGCATAGCCGGACAGGCGCACCCCATCCCGGATCTGGTTGATCAAGAGGGCATTATCCTCGAAATCCCGACCCAGCACCGCCGCCAGACGCAGAAGGCGGCCTTCATCCCCCGCCGGTTCTGCCGGGAGGCGCAGAACCTTGCGTCCGTCCAGATCGAGGCTGAAGCTGACCGCTTCGTGGGCCATGGCCTGGCGCTTGATTTCTTCGGTGATCGCGAGGTTTTCCGCGCGCTCCGACTTCATGAATTTCAGCCGAGCCGGGGTGGCGTAGAACAGGTCCCGCACCTC
>JBKBWB010000365.1:0-2037 GCA_046289215.1 Asticcacaulis sp.
ATCCGGACATGGTGCTGCTGACCGGGGGCACGCCGGTGGTGATCGCCGCCGGACCCGAAACCGGCTTCAAGCTGTCGCCCGCGGCACTAGAAAGCGTGATCACGCCCAAGACCAAGTGGCTGATCCTCAATTCCCCGTCCAACCCGACCGGCGCGGCCTATACCGCCGAGGAGCTCAAGGCCCTGGGTGAGGTGCTGCTGCGCTACCCGCATGTGCACATCATGACCGACGACATGTATGAGCACCTGATGTTCGACGGTCTTCAGTTTGCCACCCTGGCCGAAGTGGTCCCGGCGCTCTATGACCGCACCTTGACGGTCAACGGCGTCTCCAAAGCCTATTCCATGACCGGCTGGCGGATCGGCTATTACGGCGGGCCGGAAGCGATCGTCAAAGCCATGGGCAAGGTGGCGAGCCAGACCACCTCGAACCCCTGCTCGATCGCTCAGTGGGCGGCAGTCGAGGCCCTGAACGGGACCCAAGACTTTATCCCCGAGCGGGCAGCGGTGTTCCAGAAGCGCCGCGACCTGGTCGTGCGCATGCTCAATGCCGCCGAGGGCATCCATTGCCCGACCCCGGAAGGCGCATTCTATGTCTATCCGTCGATTGCCGGCTGCATCGGCAAGACCACGCCCTCGGGCAAGGTGATCGAAAGCGACGCGGATTTCGCTGCCGAACTGCTCCAGACAGAAACCGTGGCTGTGGTCCATGGCGAGGCCTTTGGATTGTCGCCGTTCTTCCGCATTTCCTATGCCACCTCGGAAAGCGTTCTCGAAGAGGCCTGTACGCGCATCCAGCGCTTCTGTGCATCTCTGAAATAAGGCATCCGAATGATGAACGGGATGACCGCAACCCTTTGGGCTGTCGGGCTGGCCCTGATCCTGGCCCCGCTGCTGGGCCAGCTTATGGTACGGGGCGGGCCGGTCGACCGACCGCGAGAGCGGGGTCTGCACAAGACCCCGACCCCGACCAGCGGCGGCCTCGCGGTGATTGCCGCAATTGGGTGTGGGCTTATTGTGTTAGGCGTTCTCGATCCGGGCTACAGCCCTGACCTCAAGGACACCCTGCCGCTTCTCGCCTTTGCCACCCTCATGGGGCTCAATGGCGCGCTGGATGATCTGTTTGACCTTCCGGCCCTGCCCAAGCTGATCCTGCAGATGGCCGCCGTACTGTTGCTGGCGGGCTCTGGTCTACGCGTCGAAACCCTGCCGCTCGGCTTTGATACCACGGTTAACGTCGGCCCTATCCTTGGGACGGTGTTCAGCGCCCTGTGGATCCTGATGGTCATCAATGCCGTCAATTTCATGGACGGATCCAATGGCTTGGCGCTTGGGGTCCAGGGCTATGCCCTGGTCACACTCGGCGTGTGGCTGTGGCCTTCCGCGCCGTTCTTTGGCGGGCTGCTGCTGATTGCGGGCGCGTCCAACCTCGGATTCTTACCGCTCAACCTGCCGTTTGGCCGGATCTTTCAGGGCGACAGCGGGGCCTTTTTCAGCGGGGCCCTGATCGCGGGCGGCGTGCTGTTTGGCGCGCGCGAGGCGGCCTTTTCCCCCTGGTTTGGCGGCTTTCTGCTGCTGCCGTTGCTGGTGGACGTGGCCCTGACCCTCGTGCACCGCGCCCGCCTTCGTTTGCCCTTGATGCAGGCGCACCGGGATCACCTCTATCAGGTGTGGCTCGCCCGCACCGGCCGGCCCCACGCGGACCTGGCCTTCCGGGTCTGGGGCCTCAGCCTGATCAGCCTGTTGATCGGTACGCTGGCTGAGCTGCAAGCCAAGGCTTGGATCGCCCAGATCTTCGGCCTCAGCGCCTTCGTGCTCATGATCGGCTGGCTGATCGCCTACCGCCGCCTGAGCCAAAAAGCGTAAAGGGGCCCCTCCACCCCGTCCCGGGGCACCTCCCCGCCGCGACCGGCAGGGAGGAGAGTTTCACACCGTCATCCTCGGGCGCAGACCCGAGGATCTGAGCTGGCGGCAAAGAAGGGCCCTCGGATCAAGTCCGAGGGTGACGGATGTTTTCCCCTCCCCGCCCTAGCTGCGG
>JBKBWB010000013.1:0-15393 GCA_046289215.1 Asticcacaulis sp.
GCGAGCGGGTGCCGGTCGAGGGCTGGCTGTCGGCGGATGCGGCGTCGCGCCTGTTTGCCGGGGCAGGGCTGGATCTTGAGGCGCTCAAGGTCGCCGCCCGCTCCAAGGACTTCCGCCCGGTGGCCCTGAATGGGGCAAGTTTGAGTGTTGAGGCCACAGTCGAGACCAGCACGATCGAGACCCACAATGTGCTGGCGCGGTTGCCCGGCTCGAAATACCCCGACGAGAGCGTGCTCTATACCGGCCACTGGGACCACCTCGGGGTCGGGCTTGCCGATGCCAAGGGCGACCGGATCTATAATGGTGCGGTGGACAATGCCACGGGGATTGCCGGCCTTCTGGAGCTGGCGCGCGTGTTTGCCGCTGGCCCCCGGCCCGAGCGCAGTCTGGTGATGATCGGCTTTACTGCCGAAGAAAGCGGCCTGCTGGGTTCGGAGGCCTATGCCACTAATCCGGTATGGCCGCTGGCCAAGACCGCCGGTGGGGTCAATATGGACGCCATGAACGTCTATGGTGCCACCCGCAACATTCAGGTGGTCGGCAAGGGCAAGTCCGAGCTGGAGGCCGATCTGCTCGCGGTCGCCACCCAACAGGGCCGCCGGGTCGAGGGGGAGAGCAGCCCCCAGGCCGGGATCTTCTTCCGCTCCGATCACTTCCCCCTGGCCAAGCAAGGGGTGCCGATGCTCTATGCCAAGGGCGGACTTGATCTGGTCAAGGGCGGGGAGGCCGCCGGACAGGCCGCTGCCGGGGTCTATGGCAAGGATAAATACCACCAGCCCGCCGATGAATGGTCCGCCGATTGGGACCTGTCGGGCATGGTCGAGGATCTGGAGCTGTTCCGCAAAGTCGGCTTTGATCTGGCCAACAGCCGCCGCTGGCCCAACTGGATGCCGGACGCCGAGTTCCGAGTCGCCCGCGACGCCAGCGCCGCTGAGCGAAAGTAGAGCCAAAAGCCCCGTCTCCCCGAGCCCTATGGCCATGGGGAGACGGGTTGTCGGTCGTGATCAGACGTTGAAACGGAAGTTCATCACATCGCCGTCCTTGACGATGTATTCCTTGCCTTCCTGACGGAACTTGCCGTTTTCACGGGCTCCGGCTTCGCCGTTGAACTTGACGTAGTCGTCAAAGGCGATGGTTTCGGCGCGGATGAAGCCTTTTTCAAAGTCGGTGTGGATCACCCCGGCGGCCTGGGGCGCGGTGCAGCCGACCGGAATGGTCCAGGCGCGGGCTTCCTTGGGACCGACGGTGAAATAGCTCTGCAGGCCCAGGAGCTTATAGGCTTCGCGGATCAGGCGGTTCAGACCCGGTTCCTCAAGACCCAGGGTTTCCAGGAATTCCTTGCGCTCTTCGGCGTCGAGGAGGGCGACCTCGGCCTCGATCTGGGCCGAGATCACGACCGAATTGGCATTGTCGGCCTTGGCGCGGACAGCCACCTTTTCGGACAATTCGTTGCCCGTGGCGGCGGAGCCTTCTTCGACGTTGCAGACATAGAGAGCGGGTTTGGAGGTTAGAAGCTGGAGCATGGCCCAGGCCTTCTGGTCTTCCTTGCTGACCTCGGCGACGCGGGCCGGGCGGCCTTCGCGCAGTTCGGCCAGGGCCTTGTTGACGAGGGAAAGGGTCAGGCCCGCTTCCTTGTCGCCGCCAGTTTTCGCACGTTTTTCCAGCTGCGGCAGGCGCTTTTCCAGGCTTTCCAGATCCGCGAGCATCAGCTCGGTCTCGATGATTTCCAGATCGCTGATCGGGTCGATGCGGCCTTCGACGTGGGTGATGTCGCTGTCTTCGAAACAGCGGGCGACAAAGGCAATGGCATCACAGTCGCGGATATTGGCCAGAAACTGGTTGCCCAGACCTTCGCCCTTGGAAGCCCCGCGCACCAGACCGGCCACATCGACGAAATTGATCCGAGCCGGGATAATTTCCTTGGAACCGACGATCCCCGCCAGCGCCTCAAGACGCGGTTCGGGCACGGCCACGTCGCCGACATTGGGCTCGATGGTGCAGAACGGATAGTTGGCCGCCTGGGCCGCCGCCGTCTGGGTCAGGGCGTTAAACAGGGTGGACTTGCCGACATTGGGCAGGCCAACGATTGCGACTTTCAGCGCCATAGAAGCTCAGGCCTTTGAAACAGGGAAAAACGTGGCGTCGTCCTAACAGGCTTTGCCCGCCTTGGCCATGGTGGGGTTGGGTTTAGCGCAGCGCCGAAATGATCCGCTCGGCCGCTGTCTCTGCGCCGGTTTCTGCTCGGACTTGCGCGGCGAGGGCTTCGGCGCGGGGGGCGATGGCGGGATCGTTCAGCAGAGCCTTGAGATGCGGCAGGGCGCGCCCATCGGTCCAGCGGCGCAGGTGCAGGGACCGAGCGATCCCAAGGCGCTCCAGCCGGGCGGCATTGTCATATTGGTCGCCGAGGGCCGGGACAATCATCTGGGGCTTGCCCGCGCGTAGGGCCTGGCCAGTTGTGCCAATCCCGCCATGGTGGACGATCAGGCGGGCCTTGGGGAAGACCTGCGAGTGGGGGGCATAGGCGCGAATGCGGACAGCGTCGCGAGGCGGTTCCTTGAGCAGGGGGCTGTCGCGGCCCACCAGCAGCAGGGCGCGGGTGTTCAGGCGTTCCGACAGGCGCAGCGCCGAGCGATAGAATTCGGTGCCCGCATGGACCACCACACTGCCGAGCGTAAACAGGATCGGGGGTGGGCCAGCCTCCAGCCAGGCCTCCAGATCCGGATCGGGGGGGGCAGGGTGGCCGTCATCGCTGTCAAAGAACGTATAGCCCACCACCTCGGTGCCCGGCGGCGCATCCGGGGGCGAATCGCACAGCACCGGCGACCATAGGCCAAGGTGCAGCCGGTCCGACCCGGCAAAGCCGATGCCGAGCTTATCCTTCAGCCCCTGTTGGCGATAAAGGCGGGTGATGGTGCGCAAGGCCGGAGCCAGCACGGCTTCACCACAGGCGAACATCAGCCGGTTCCATTGCCGCGCAAGCGGTCCATGCGGCTGTTGCCAGAACGGCGCGCCCGGCGAGACCGGCGGATCCCAGGCCGACAACAGGGCGCTGGGTTGCAGCACGCCTGCGAGGAACGGCGTGCCGCTCACCCGGGCGGCCAGATGCGCCCCAAAGACAAAGGCGGAACCAAACACGGCATCGGCGGCCCGGACATGGGGCAGGAGGGTCTCAAAGGCGGCCTCGACATGGGGGGCCACCAGTTCGCGCATCATATAGGCGTGGCTGCGGCCCATGCGGTGCAAGATCTCGGCCACCGGCAGGCCGGTCGAGGCTTCAAGATCGGCAAAGGTTGGTCCCGCCGCGACAAAGGTCAGGCCCAGCGCCTCGACCTTGGCTTTATAATCCGCAAGAGTCGCAAACACGACGGTCTGGCCGCGTGCCTTGAGCGCCAGAGCCACTGCGAGGAACGGATGCAAATCCCCATAGCTGCCAAAGGTGACCACCAGAATGGTGCGGGAGACGTCGGACATGGCCCCTCAGGATCCGGCGACAAAAACGCCGCTTCAGATTATGCTGTGACGTGAGGTTTACGCGAGCACAAGGGGAGATCCATGGCACCGGGGATTTGGATTGCGATTGCGGCGGCGGTGTTTGTCGCTGTGTTCATACCGCTCATGATGAGCGCCAGCCGTCAGCACCCGAAAAATCGGGCAGACTCGTCGGGGGCTTCGTCGGGCAGCGACGGCGGCCTCTCATTTGGGGATGTGGACCGGGGGCGGTCAGATACCGAGGGCGGGTCGGAGAGTGGCTGGGACAATGCCAGCAGCGATGGCGGCGGCAGTGACAGTGGCGGCGGGGATGGCGGCGGCGGTGGGGACTGACGCGTCAGCCCTCAGCCTGACCGGCCAGATTCTTGCGCGGATCGGCTTTGGGTGCCGGGGCCAGGCGCATGACTTCGGTCTGGTACTTCTCGTCCTCGCCCGTCAGTAGCAAGGGCAGGGCGTCGGCACAGGCGCGAATCTGGGCGTCGAGCCAGGTCTCGTCCTGTTTGTGGAAATCTGACAGCACCCAGCCGTGCACCAACTCTTTGTCGCCGGGATGGCCGATCCCCATGCGCGCGCGGCGGAAATTGGGGCCGCACTGGCTCATAATCGAGCGCAGGCCATTATGCCCGGCATGACCGCCGCCGGTCTTCATACGGAACCGCCCCGGTGCCAGGTCCAGCTCATCGTGGAAGACGATGATGTCCTTGGGATCAATCTTAAAGAACTTGGCCGCTTCGCCCACCGCATGACCCGACAGGTTCATGAAGGTCTGGGGCTTCATCAGCAGGACCTTTTGCGCGCCCTTGGGGGTGTCGACGGTGATTTCCGTGGTCACGCTCTGGAAGCGGTTCCGCTCGGGGCTGGCACGCCAGCGGCTGGCCATCTCATCGATGGCCAGAAAGCCGATGTTGTGACGGTTGCGGGCATATTTCCCGCCCGGATTCCCAAGTCCCGCAATCAGAATCATCGGAGTGCTCCAAAGGAAAGTCGGAAACTGAGGACTTTAAACAGCAAAACGGCCCTGAACCCGAAGGCGCAGGGCCGTTAAAGCGGTCAGTCGCCAGCCAATCAGGCTTCGCCAGCAGCTTCCGAAGCCGAAGCCGCCGAACCGGCAATGGTGGCCAGGACGAAGTCACGGTCCACAGTCGGGGACACGTCCGAAGACAGGGTCACCGACGAGATGCGGATGGTGTCACCGATTTCGTGGCCGGCCAGGTCGACAATGATGTCTTCCGGGATGTGGTCAGCCGGAGCCCACAGCTCGACTTCGTGACGCACAACGTTCAGCGTGCCGCCCTTTTTCAGGCCCGGCGAGGCTTCGTGGTTCTTGAAGTGAACCGGAACGTTGATACGGATCTTTTGGTGCTCGTCCACACGATACAGGTCGAAGTGGATCGGGGTATCGGTCACCGGGTGGAACTGGATGTCCTTGGCGATGACCTTTTGGGTCTCTTCGCCATGCTTCAGGGTCACCAGGTGTCCAGCGAGCTTGCCAGTGTAGAGCGCTTTCTTAAACTCGTTGAGCTTAACAGCGATCGACACGGGTTCCTTGTCGCCGCCGTACAGCACGCCCGGAACCTTACCTTCATTACGCGCCGCGCGCGCACCACCCGTACCGGTGCGGTCACGAACTTCGACGTTCAGCACGATCTCGGCCATGCGTCATCCTCAAAACAAATCGCCGCGCTTGGCGCGGCGCGGGGGCAGTCCCCATGAATCTCAAGAGGCGGGGTAAATACACGCTTCTTACGAAGTTCGCAACCGTCCCGCCGAAGAAAGCCGCACCCGGCTGTCATTTCTGATCAGCCGGTGTGCGGGGGTGTCCGGAAAAGTTTACTTTTTCTTGGACTTAGAGCCTTTTTTGGTCGGCTTTTTGGCCGGAGCGGGCGGGGCCAGATAGGGTTTGGCCTTGGCATAGGCATCAATTGCTGAGCCATCGGCGTTATATTTGACCACCCGAACCGGGGCGAGGCTGAGGGCGGGGCTGGCCATGCGGCCCAGACACTGGCCTGTATCCATCAGCACATGCTGGCCGGTACAGAACACGTCTTCATAGTGCGGCTTGGCCACGGACAGGCACTGATAGAGGTTCAGCTTCGACATCGACAGACAGCGAGCGCCGCTGCCGTCATCCAGCAGCACATTCAGCTGTTCCGCATTCAGGTCGCTGCCATTGCCCATCAGGCCCAGAGCCGCGATGGCCAGAGCCCGTTCGATGGTCGCCGAGTAAGGGGCGGCATAAATCGACTCGGCGCTGATCGGCGAGCTGAGGCCGCCCGTCGTGAGGGCATCAGACAGTTTTGTGGCATCGGATGAGGTGCTGGCGGGTTTGGCCGATTGTTGTGCACTTTGGGCGACGGTATGGGATTTGAGCCCCTGACCCGCAAGGGCAGCGCGGATCAGTTCAGCGCTGTGGTCCGAAGAGGCCAGTAAAGGCGTGCTGGAATTTTGCTTGACCGTAGCCAGGCGAGCATCGCGAACCTTGACGTGGTCTTTGGCCCACTTCTGGCGCTGGATGTCATAGGCGGCCTGTTTGATCCCGGCCCCGGCGTTATAAACAGCTTCGCCATCCCCCTTAAGGGCCTCGATTGCGCGGCGCGCAGCGCTGTCGGCGCCCGGCAGAACGCGGGCATAGGACGGGTCACTAAACAAGTTAGCCGCCATGCTGTGGCGTTGTTGCGGATCTGTCGCCAACTTGGCCACTTCAGCGCGGAAGGCCGGATCCTGCATGGCGACAATCGCGGCATAGGCCACGGCGCCCCGAGCGAGCTGGGCCGGTTCATAAGCGGTCCCTTGAGCCAGCTTGGCCTGGACCATATCCGCATCGGCGAAGTTGGCGTCCATGCGTTGGGCCGCGGCGATGTAATTGACATAGATGGCGGCCGCTTCGGCCACGACCGGTGACAGGCTGGGCTTGGGCGGCTGCGGGGCCTGAACGACCGGCGGAGGCGCTTCAGTTTCGGTCTGGCACCCGGCCAGAGCCAGTGCGGACACAAAGGCCCCCAAAATTGCCGAACGGCGCAGGATAAAATGAGCCATGCCCTGTGCTCCCCCATAAACAGAGATTACTGCGAACGCAAACAGGCGATCCCTCACAGGGTCATCGCCTGTCACCGTCTTATTATGGGGCTAAATTGTGACCGTTAGAAGGTCAATCGAAAAGCTTGGAGACAGATTCTTCGTTGGCAATTCGGCGAATCGCTTCGCCGATCAGCGGGGCGATCGAAACCTGGCGAACCTTGGGGCTGGCCATGATGGCTTCGGGCTGTTCAATCGAGTCGGTGATGACGATCTCACGCAAAACGGATGCGTTGATCCGCTCGAGCGCCTTGCCCGTCAGAACGCCATGGCTGACGTAGGCCGAGACCTCAGTGGCGCCTCGCTCCATCAGAGCCGCTGCCGCATTACAAAGCGTTCCGGCACTGTCGACGATGTCATCAAACAGGATACAGCGGCGACCGGCGACATCGCCGATGATGTTCATGACTTCGCTTTCGCCCGCGCGGGGGCGGCGCTTGTCGACAATCGCCAGATCTGCATTGAGGCGATCGGCCAACGAACGGGCCCGCACCACCCCGCCGACATCCGGCGAGACGATCATCAGGTCCTGGGTGTCGGTATAGTTTTCGCGGATATCCCGGCCCATGAATGGGATGGCGATCAGGTTATCTGTAGGGATGTCAAAGAAGCCTTGAATCTGGCCGGCATGCAGATCCATGGTCAGAACACGGTCCGCACCAGCGCGGGTGATCAGATTGGCGACCAGCTTGGCCGAAATCGGGGTGCGGCCCCCGGTCTTGCGATCCTGACGGGCGTAACCAAAGTAGGGCATAACGGCGGTGATCCGGCGGGCCGAAGCGCGTGTCAGCGCATCGATGCAGATCAGCAATTCCATCAGATTGTCGTTGGCCGGGAAACTGGTTGACTGGACGACGAACACGTCCTCGCCGCGCACGTTTTCATCGATGGTGACAAACACTTCGTTGTCGGCAAACCGCTGGACCTTGGACTGCGTCAGGGGGATGTCGAGGTAGTCGCCGATGGATTGCGCCAGCGAGCGGTTGGCATTGCCAGAGAGAAGTTTCATGGATTTGTCACCTTTCTGGGCGGGCTTTTAGCAGCCCGTCCCGGACATACAAGACTGTTCTTTCCGCCGGGTTAGCGGGTCAGGGTAATTGCCGAGATCAGGCGGCCATAATCGGTCTCCTGTCGCTTGAAGGCGCGGCGGTTGGAGAAAAACAGATCGTCTTCCGCAAAAGTGTCCCGGCCCAGAGTGGCGATCAGGCTGAGGCCCGCCCGTTCCAGTCGAAACAGAACATATCCCGGCAAATCAAATAGGAATTTATCCCCGCCTTCGGCAGCTGTTTGTGCCGTGATAAAGAAGCGCGCGCTTTCAGTATCCACAGCGAGGAAGCGGTCGCGGAACTCCGGGCCAACTTCATAGGAGGGCTGGTGGATGCAAGGGCCGACCACAGCTCGGATCCGGTTTTTTGCAGCGCCAAGCGCGATCATTTCGTTCAGTGTGCTCTCGGCGATACCGGCCAGTGCGCCCGCCCACCCCGCATGGGCCGAGGCGACCACCCTCGCTTCTGGATCTGCAAACAGGATCGGCGTGCAGTCGGCGGACAAGGCGCCACAGATCAAGCCCGGAATGCGGGTGGCAACCGCGTCCGCATCGGGACTTTGTTTGCCCCAGGGTTCGTCGGCGCGGACACATATGGCCGAATGGATCTGGAAGCAGCTGAGCAGGGATTCCGGCTGCTGACCAAAATGCAGAGCGACCCGGCGGCGGTTTTCCGATACATGGTCCGGGTTGTCCCGAGAGCCGCGCCCAACATTGAGGCTGGCATAGATCCCCTCGGAGACCCCGCCCTTACGAGTGAAAAAGCCGTGGGAAATCCCGTCCAGATCAAGCAGGGGATGGGTCAGGGGCGCGGGAAGGGCAGTGGCTGACGTCGTCATGGGGTGTCCTCCGAAACTTGGCCGCGCTTCCTTCAGAAGCCCGGAATTATCAGGGATTTGGGCGAAAACAGTGCTGTGACCTTGAACAATTCACCCATTTGATCGGGCGCGGTCAGGCGCGACAGCTGGCGGGCGAGGGTGTCGGCTCGGTCGGGATTGGCGGCCTTGAGATGCGCCGCGCGTTCACCGATGCCGAGGCCAAGCAGGAAGGCGCCTTGCTCGCGGATCCCGGTACAGTCGGCCCCCGCCATCATCGCCCCGCTGACCACGGCGGGAAAATCGGCCCACACCGTCAGGTCGCTTTCGCCCGGTGCATCGAGCGGCCCGAGCTTTTGATGGTGGCGCAGGGCCTGGAGCGTATCGCCCGGACCCGGACGGTCGCGGCCATAGTCGACCAATAAGGCCGCGCCGGTACAGGCGCTCAAGAGGTGGCCAAGCGAGGCGCCAAAGGCCTGTTGTGCGAGCGAGACCTCGACGATCTGGCCCTCGGCCGCGTCGCACGGCGGCTCAAAGCCTTCGGGGGCGGGGACCAGACCAAACGCGAGACCGCCCGCCGCATCAAGGCCCACGCGCCGCTCGAACCAGCTCGCGCCCTGACGGAGGAATTGGCGGGCGGGCAAGCAATCGAGCACTTCGTTGGCGATCAGGATCACCGGCAGGTCTTCGTCGAGGCCCGCCAGATCCGGGATCCAGTGGCAGGGCACATCAGTGTCGGACAGGCGTTGCTCCTGGATCGTGCGTAGAGGGCGGCTGGGTTCGACCAGCACGACCTCGACCGCTGCGACAAAGTCGGCCCGGTGACGGGTGGCGCGCAGCATATCCGCCATCAAGGTGCCGTCGCCGGGGCCGACCTCGACCCAGCGGAATCGCGACGGCGCACCGAGTTGCTCCCACACCGCCAGCGACCACAGGCCGAGCATCTCGCCGAACATCTGCGACACCAGCGGGGCGGTGACAAAGTCACCTTCGGCCCCGAGACGCGGACGGGTGCTGTAGTAACCGTCCTTGGGATCAAACAGGCAGCGCAGCATATATTCGGCCACGCTGATCGGACCGGTGGCCGCCAGTTCCGCTTCAAGACGCACTTTTAAGCTCACGCTGGCATCCTTAAGCGGTTGGCACGGCGGGCGTCTTATCCTTTTGGGCCGACCAGATCAGCCAGGCCCCAGCAAGGATCATCGGGATCGACAGCATCATGCCCATGGTCAGGCCAAGCGGGAAATCGGGCATGTGCAGGTCGGGGTTGCGCACGGTTTCGAGCAGCGCCCGCGACAGGCCATAACCGAACAGGAACACCCCGGTCACCAAGCCCGGCCGTTCAAGCCAGCGCGCCTTGTGCACGCCAAACCACAGCACGGAAAACAGCACGAGCCCTTCGAGAGCGGCTTCGTAAAGCTGGCTGGGGTGGCGCGGCACGTGTTCCCCAGCCGGGCATTTGCCCAAGGCTTGGAGGATGTATTTGTTACAGAATACAATCCCCCAGGGGGCGTCGGTCGGACGGCCCCACAGCTCGCCATTGATGAAATTGGCGATCCGGCCCAAAAACAGACCCGCAGGCACCACCGGGGCAATCAGGTCACCGAGGCTGAGCACCGATATCTTGTGCTGACGGGCAAAGAAGATGATCGCCAGCGTAACCCCAATCAGGCCTCCATGGAACGCCATGCCGCCTTCCCAAAGGCGCAAGATGCCCAAGGGGTCGGTCCAGATCAGTGCCGGTTGGTAGAACAGAACATAGCCGATCCGACCGCCCAGGATCACCCCGAGTGTCAACCACAGGATCAGGTCATCCACATGGGCCTCGGTCGCGGGTGACCCCTTGGCGCCCCACAGCGGGGTCGACTTGGCCAGATAGACCGCATAGCGCCAGCCAAACAGAATGCCAGCCACATAGGCCAGGGCATACCAACGGATCGCCAGCGGGCCGAGTTCCAACAGAACGGGGTTAATGTCGGGCAGTGTCATGGTCCCTCGCACAGCACTGTGAAGGCCCCCGTCCTAGCAAGCCCCGTCGGCGGCGTCTTGGCCTATTGCGTCACAAGGGCGGGATTTTTGTGGGGCGGGGGTTGGGTTCGGCCGGGGTAAGCGCTAGAGTGGTGCCAGGCCGGTTCATCTGATGGGGAGGGGCCATGTCGATCCTGCGCAGAGACAATCTGAATGAGATCAATCTGAAGTCCTTGCCGGGGGTCAAGTTCGGATTGGGGAAGTCTGATCCATTCTTGTTTGTCGGGATTCAACTCGCATTCATTGCGGTTACTTTATATTTGATAGCTTATGGTATATTTGTTGGTAATGATGAGGGGATAAGTATAATTTTATTGCTATCTCTTTCTTATGTATTCGTGTTGACGACATTGCGTATTGTAAAATTGTTTGAGAGCTCAAAAAGATCAAAATTTGAGTCTATTTTATTTTGGTTCGCGGTTGTAATTAATAAGGCTACATTTCTAATTACGATTATTATTGGAAGTATTTTTGTTGCGGCAAATAATTTCAATTATGCGCCAGCGATTGAGGCCGAAGAGACTGTAAGGATTATTGTTAATTTGATTGTAAATATATTCAACGTTTAAATTCAAAACTATGGGGGAGGGGCTGTGTCGATTTTTCACCGTGACAATCTGAATGAAATCAATCTGAAGTCCTTGCCGGGGGTTGATTTCAACAGGGCGGGCGTGGTTGCCTATGTCTGGTTAGCCATTGAAGTGGCGTTTTTAATCTTTGTGATGGTTTATGGCATTCAGCCAAATCTGAGTGTGTTTTCCGAAGGCTCTATTTTATTATATATTAACAAAGTAATTTTGATTTTCTCTTTTGTGTTATGTCAAATTATTGGACTTAATTTTGATGTAAGGAAGCAAGGTCTTGCATCTGCCATTTTTTGTTTTTTTGCAATAATAACATTAAGTTATTTTGCTTTTCTGGCATATATAATGGCGCTAAATATCCTGGCGCGTGATTTTTACTATGGTCCTGCTATGCAGTTCTTGGATGTTTTGCGGCAATCTATTCAAATGATTGAAAATGAAATACAAAATTTTATGGAGGTATGAGTTATGCGTTATATCGATGATTATAAAAACTATAAACAATTCAAATTTGAAATTTTAGCAAAGCCTTTAGTATTTATTTTTAATTATGCCTTGCTAGGATTTATATTTTACAAGGCGATGGGCTATGGTGTGTCCATTTTAATTATTTCATTATTGTGTGCTGCTTTGTTTATTATTGATGACGTAATTAAAATTATGAATCGCAATATTGAATTTGAAATGAAAAACACGTCTAAAATATGGAATGCTATTCTTGAGATTCGTTACGCTTTGATGGTATTTATTGTTTTGCCCCTTGCGGCATTAAAATTTTTTGCTGACTCAGGATATAACATTATATTAAATTCTATAGTAACGTGGTTAAGATCTGCAATTATTTGATTTATTGGGGTGAATAACATGAAATTTATCGATGACTACAAAACAATGCCTGATACTTACAATGTGTTTTCAATGTTTTGGATGTTTATTATAGGATTTTTCGCGTTAAAAATAAGTTTTGTAATAAGTGCATTTTTTATATTGTCGGGAATTATAATAATTCTTTATTTATGGCAATTTGTTATAATTGCTGAAAAGATGAAATTTTTCGACGAGAAATTGCAAGGAGTTCTAAATATAGTTATATTTAGATTGTTGTTTGGGTATAATACGCTCTACATAATGCTTGGGCTTGTGAAGATTATTATATCTATCATTGAATTTATGGATTTTGAATTGGGTAATTACCTGGTAAACTACTATTATATTCTGATTGATCTTATTGAGGCGCCCTTCCTCTAAAACTTAACGCCCACTATCGGGATCACCGCGTCTGTGATGCAGGTTTTTTCGAGGTTTCGGGTGCCTTCGCAGGAGGGGCGTGGGCCGATCAGCGCCTCGCGGCGGCGTTCGGCTTCGGCCAGTTTTTCCTGTTTGCGCATCTGGTCGCGGATCGGGTTGATCTCGGGCTGGTCCGCCCCCAGGCTGGCCATGCGTTGGTCACAGGCGGCCTTTTCCCGGGCGCTGAGCGGGACATGGTCCCGGTGCACGCAACCGGTTGTGCCGCGAAGGGTGGAGCGCGCCGCCTGACCTAAGGTGGGGTCGGCGTGCCAATTGATTCCCCGGCTTGGCCCCGAAGGCAGGGCGGTGACACCGGCATGGCTTGGCGCCGCTTCGGGCGCGGCCATGGCCTCGGGCACGGCTTCGCGGCGGCGACTGACCCGCGCGGGCGTCTGGATCGGCACAGGGATCGCCGCCGGTGCCGCTGGAGCTGGTTCGGAGGTGGGGGCGGGCGCAGCCTCTGGCTCTGCGGGCCGGGACATCTCAAGAAAAGTGACATCAATCTGGGCCGGGCTGTCGGCAAAGGTCAGGTCCGGCAAACGCACCGGGCTGAGCAGCACAAGGGCCAAAAGGGCTCCACCGGGTAGCGTAAGGCCCAGACCCGTGGCCATGAGCCGCTGCATAGGTGTGGCGCGTGCCCCGACGCCCGTCCGATCATACGGGCCGGTACGATGAGTCGCTGGGGCAGGGTGGGCACGGGACATGCAGCGATCCGTTCGGGTTTGACGGGGACCACACCCCAACTTTCCGGCAAATCCATGGCGTAGACGGATGAATGCGCGTTTCAGGGCGGGTGCTGATCCCCTCCGTCACGCCTTCGGCGCGCCACCGCCCCTTGGGAAGGGGAGGAGAGGTAGGGGGCGGGTGGTGGAAGGGGCCATGCTCTGCAACATCCCTTAACGCGCCCTTGACAGGGAGCGACTCCCCCCGTACAAGCGCCACTTCATTTTCGAGGCTCCCGGTCCCGGGCGGCCCCGAAACCATCTGTCTGAGGGCTGAGCCCGCCGGAACGTCCAGAGCGCACGTCCCGGCCCGTTTTGTTGTCAGGCAGGGTCGTTTCGGTCCGCACCTTCCGCCCTTTGAATTCGAACCCACCCGGGCGTCTGGCCCCCTGTGACAACAGGCAGACGTTCTAAAAGAAGGAACGGTACCCTCCGGCCGAAAGGCACAGGTACCCACACAGCACGAGAGATCGATGCCTACAGTTAACCAGCTGATCCGCAAGCCGCGCAGCCCCAAGCCCAAGCGCAACAAGGTGCCGGCCCTGAAGGGTTGCCCGCAACGCCGTGGCGTTTGCACCCGCGTCTACACCACCACCCCGAAAAAGCCGAACTCGGCTCTGCGTAAGGTCGCCAAGGTGCGCCTGACCTCGCAGATCGAAGCCGTGTGCTACATCCCGGGTGAGGGGCATAACCTGCAGGAGCACTCGGTGGTGCTCATCCGCGGGGGCCGCGTGAAGGACCTTCCCGGCGTTCGTTACCACATCCTGCGCGGTGTTCTGGATACCCAGGGCGTTAAAGACCGTAAGCAGCGTCGCTCGCACTACGGCGCCAAGCGTCCGAAGTAAGAAGGATATAAGTCATGTCGCGTCGTCGTCGCGCAGAGAAACGGGACGTTCTTCCCGACCCGAAATTCGGGGATCTCGTTGTCACCAAGTTCATGAACTATGTGATGTACGAGGGCAAAAAAGCCGTAGCCGAAAACATCGTCTATGGCGCTTTCGATATTCTGGAAGCCAAGCGCAAGGACCAGACCTCTCTGGAAACCTTCCACTCGGCCCTGGACAACGTGGCTCCGGCCATCGAAGTGCGCTCGCGCCGCGTGGGTGGTGCGACCTATCAGGTGCCCGTCGAGGTCCGTCCGGACCGTCGCCGCGCCCTGGCGATTCGCTGGCTGGTGAACGCGGCGCGCAAGCGCGGCGAGAACACCATGACCGAGAAGCTCGCCGGCGAGCTGCTCGATGCCGCGAACAATCGCGGTACGGCTGTCAAAAAGCGTGAAGACACGCACAAGATGGCCGAAGCCAACCGCGCTTTCTCGCACTATCGTTGGTAAAATATGGTCTAACGACCATTCATGCTTCCTAGAGCGGGCGGTTTGCGTTAAACCGCCCGCGCTGTTTGCAAAGCACTTCCCAGATTTTGTCTTTTCGACCCTGAGGCTTCTCCTATGTCCCGCAGTCACAAGATCGAGGATTACCGCAATTTTGGTATTATGGCGCACATCGACGCCGGTAAGACCACGACCACTGAGCGGATCCTCTACTACACCGGTAAGAGCCATAAGATCGGCGAGGTCCATGACGGCGCGGCCACCATGGACTGGATGGAACAGGAGCAGGAGCGGGGGATCACCATCACCTCGGCTGCGACCACGGCCTTCTGGAACGGCAAGCGCCTGAACATCATCGACACCCCCGGCCACGTGGACTTCACCATCGAAGTCGAACGCAGCTTGCGCGTGCTCGACGGTGCCGTGGCCGTGCTCGACGGTAACGCCGGTGTGGAACCCCAGACCGAAACCGTGTGGCGTCAGGCCGACAAGTACAAGGTGCCGCGCATCGTGTTCGTCAACAAGATGGACAAGATCGGCGCTGACTTTGATCGCTCGGTTGAGATGATCGGTGAGCGCCTTGGGGCCAAGGCTGTGCCGATCCAACTGCCGATCGGTTCGGAATCCTCGCTGCGCGGCGTTGTGGACCTCGTCCGCATGAAGGCCGTGGTGTGGGATGGCGACCAAACGGGCGCCGCCTATCACGACGAAGAGATCCCGGCCGACATGGTCGAAAAGTGTAACGCCGCCCGCCAGTTCCTGGTCGACAGCGCCGTTGAACTCGACGACGAAGCCATGGAAGCCTATCTCGGTGGTGAAGAGCCGTCGGTCGAGGTTCTGAAGAAGTGCATTCGTAAGGCTGTGCTCGACAGCACCTTCTTCCCGGTGCTCGCCGGTTCGGCGTTCAAGAACAAGGGCGTTCAGACGCTCCTCGACGCCGTTGTCGACTACCTGCCGTCGCCGCTGGACATCCCGCCGACCAAGGGTATCGACTACAAGACCGAAGAAGAGACCGAGC
>JBKBWB010000366.1:0-2030 GCA_046289215.1 Asticcacaulis sp.
GTGCAAAAGTCCTGATGCCATCGGATACCATCCCGATCCGGACGGGGGAAAACCTCGTCCTGGTTCCGGACCTTGACGCGCCGCCGGCCTTGGGTCGCGGCGCGTTTGTGCGTCTGAGCGGTCCCACCATGGGCGTCACCTGGAGGGCCCAGTTTTATGACCCCGAGGGGATAGATCCGGCGCTCTGGCAAGCGCGGTTACAGGCCACAGTGGACCGGATCTGTCAGGCCATGAGTGCCTGGATTCCGGATTCTGCGATCAACCAGTTTAATAAAGCTCCTGCGGGAGCGCTTCACACTCTGCCCGAGGACATGGTGCGGGTGGTGGCCCGGGCGCTTGAGATCGCGACCCTGACCGAAGGCGCGTTTGATCCGGGGCTGGGGCAGGCGGTGAGGGCCTGGGGCTTTGGCGCGGGGCCGGTGGATCCGACGGTGCAAACCGCATCGGGTCTGGGCTCCACACAGGCCTGGCGCACACTCGACTTTGAGCCTTTGGCAGGAACCTTGCGCCAGCCCGGGGGGCTTCATCTGGATCTGAACGGTATTGCCAAGGGCTATGGCGTGGATGCCCTGCTGGAAACCCTGACCCGGGCCGGTGTCGTCTCGGCGCTGGTTGAGATCGGTGGGGAGCTGAAAAGCACAGGGATCCGAGACGACGGCACCCCCTGGTGGGTTGAGATCGAGCCTCCGGGCGCTGGCGAGGGGTCGGGCAAGGGAATTGGCCAAACCAAGCGCCAAGCTGTGCCGGGCGGGCGGATGCTGGTTGCCCTGTGCGATCTGGCCATAGCGACCTCTGGCGATTATCGGCGCTTTCGCCTGATCGACGGCCGCCGGATCAGCCATACAATCGACCCGCGTACGGGGCAGCCCGTTCACAATGTCCCGGCACAGGTCTGTGTCCTGCATCCGGACGCGATGAGCGCCGACGCCCTGGCCACCGCATTCGGGGTCATGCCGCCGGACGCCGCGCTTGCGCTTGCGGATCACCTCGGCCTGATGGTGTGCTGGCGACACCGCACCCGTGAGGGGTTAAGGCTTGTGACCTCGGCGGCGTTTCGGAAAAGACTTGCAGTCTGAAGAAAAAATCTTGAAAGCTTTCAACGTCCGCTGTTCTGCGGTGCCAAACTGATCCCCGCGTGTTAAGTCGAGGAAGCCCATAATGCAGCCGATTACACCGGTGATCTTATCTGGCGGATCTGGCAGCCGTCTTTGGCCTATGTCGCGGGCTGCCTATCCGAAACAGTTTCTGGCGCTGTCTGGCGAGCAAACCCTGATCCAGCAGGCCGCCATGCGGGTGCGAGGGGCGGGTTATGCCGCGCCGATTATCGTGTCGAACGAAGACCACCGGTTCGTTGTCGCAGAGCAATTGCGCCAGATCGGGTGTGAGCCTGCAGCCATCCTCTTAGAGCCGGTCGGGCGCAATACGGCACCGGCCGTCGCCATTGCGGCCCTTCAGGCTGAGGCTCTGGGCCATGACCTGATCCTGGTCATGCCATCCGATCATGTAATCCGTGATCAAGATGCGTTTGATGCCGCCATCCACAAAGCCGCCCAAGCGGCGCATGACGGGGCGCTCGTAACCTTTGGCATTACGCCGGATCAACCGGAAACCGGATACGGCTATATTCGGGCCGGCGCAGAATTGGATACAGCAGGCGGCGTGCATAAGGTCGCAGCCTTTGTCGAAAAACCCAATCGCGAAACCGCAGAGGCCTATTTAGCCGGAGGTGATTACCTCTGGAACAGCGGGATCTTCTTGTTTTCAGCCCGAACCTATCTTGAGGAGCTGAAGGCAGCAGATCCGGACATGCTCGCAGGTTGCGAGGCGGCTCTGAAAGGGTCAACTCGCGATCTGACTTTTTGTCGTCTGGATAAGGCTGCCTTCGCAGCTGTTCGCTCTGACTCCATAGACTATGCCGTCATGGAAAAGACCCAAAAGGCCGCTGTCGTGCCCGTCGACATGGGGTGGAGTGATCTTGGGGCTTGGTCCGCTTTGTGGGAGATTGGCGACAAAGATGATCGTGGCAATGT
>JBKBWB010000367.1:0-2012 GCA_046289215.1 Asticcacaulis sp.
CGCCTGCCTGTGATCCATCATCATCTCTGTGGTCATAAGACCCCCCTCTTTTTGCAAAACTTGGTGTTAAGCCTGTGAAAACGGCACGCTTCCGGGTTCCAGCCAGCCATGGGCCCGAATCCGCGCACTGGGCAGCATCGGCGTTGTCACCAGCGACACTTCCAAAAGCTCCAGCGCACTGAGCACTCTTCGCCCGCCCGGCCCTTTGCGCGCCCGCCGGGTCCGGTATCCGATCGATAACCCCTGAAGTCGCCCATCGAGGATCTGCTGCTGCACCTGCCGCGCCCGCACCGTATCGGGCAGGATGACGCCGCGCGCCCACAGCCCGTCCTCGGTCTCCTTGAGTCCGATCCAGGCCCCCACTACCGCGTCCGGGTCATGCTGATGGAGCAGCCGCACCCGGGTCGCAGGCCGCACCCCCAGCGTCTCGCGAAACGCCCCGCGCGCCACCAGATCCCCGCCCAGATCCGGCTCCCAGAACCGGGACGCGAACCCCTCAAGCCACAGGGCACGGCGGCGAACGGGCCTCATGCCGGCCGCTCCGGTCCTATGCCCACCATGGCCCGCTTTTCGGCGTCACTGAGGAAATCCGCCTGTCCGGCCCGCTGCCACAGGGCATCGCGTTCAGGCGACAGGGCCGCCACCTGATCCAGATCCGGCCTCAGGCTCGCCCCCGCCAGCGGCCCGCCCGCCTGCGCCAGCCATCCGCCCAGTGCCCGCGCCGTCTTGTCCGCCAGCGGACCAATCGTCGTCCGCCAGAACGCCGCCTGCGCCTCCTTATAGGTGGCATAGGTGTTGTCCCCCGGGATCCCCAGCAACTGCGGCGGCACCCCGAACGCCAGGGCGATCTCCCGCGCCGCCGCATGTTTTCCGGCAATGAAATCCATATCGGCCGGACTCAGCGCCATCGGCGTCCATTCCAGCCCCCCTTCGAGCAGCATCGGCCGCCCGGCATTGGCCGCACCGGCGTGGGCCTCCTGCAACTCGGTTCTCAAGGCCTGAAACTGGGTCTCCGTCAGGCGTGAGCCATCGCCCCGGCCATAGACCAGCGCCCCGGACGGCCGTGCCGCATTATCCAGCAGCGCCTTGTTCCAGGCTCCGGACGCATTGTGCACATCAATGGCAAAGGCGGCGGCTTCGAGCGGGGAAAACCCGTACCAGTCGTCCAGCGGGTGAAACAGCTTCAGATGCAGCACCGGCAACCAACCGCGCTGGTCACGGCGGATCCGCGTCACCTGCCCCCCGACCCGGTAATCATAGGCCTCGGGCCAGCCACGCGCCCCCGGCACCACCTGCATCCGGTCGGGCCGCAGCGCCCACAGCTCAGACGGCTGCTCAGGCTCCCCCACCGCCTCGATATAGGCATTTCCGGCGGTCTGGAGTGCCCCGTAGAGCTGCTCGCGCAGATCCGCCCCCCCCTGTTCCGGGTTCGGCTGTTCGATCAATTGCCGCAAGGGGTGACTGTCGCCCGCCCGGCGGCCCCGCACCCGCACCTCCAGCGGTACACTGGCCGCCGCCTCTGCGATCATGCGGATACAGCGATAGGCAATGGCATTGCGGGCAAAGCCCTCGCGCGCCAGCGCCGAATAGTCGCGCGGCGTCCACTGCGCCCGGCCCTGCGCCAGCACGGCAATCAGCCGCCGCCCCGCGCTCTGTCCGCCGCTCTGTCCTGATCCGGTTTTCTTTTGTTCACGGCTCCAGCCGAACATGGCCCTCTCCCCCTTTAAATCTCAGTGCATGGTTCTGAGGCGCGGTCCGTCACGCCCGTCGAGCAACAGCGCCGTCAGCGCCCAGACCAGCGCATCGGCCCGGTCTGGGCTGGCCCCACCCCGTCTGCGGCCCCCTTCGCCGTCCTCCAGGCCAGGATCTGGCACCTCCCCTAGCGCCATCAACTCTTCCTCCAGCGCTGGAAATGCCCCGCAATGCGTCACGCGTCCTTGCTCATAGAGCGCCGCCACCGGCTCGGCCCGGGCGCGCTTACCCTTGCGGGCATGCACGAGCCGGACCGGCAC
>JBKBWB010000368.1:0-2008 GCA_046289215.1 Asticcacaulis sp.
CAGGGCGCATCGCACCCTCGGCCTTCTTTGCCAATCCGGCGGTGACGGGCGCATTGCTCCAGGGCGCGGCGGCTTCGCTGAGCGGTAACCGTCTGTTGCTGTCCGCGCCGGTTGCTCAGGCCATCGCCGCCAACCTCAAGACCGGCCACCTCGAAACCGCGCGCGACCAGTCTGAGCTGACGTCTTGGGACGTGTTCGGGGATGTCACCTTCCGCGCCACGGACAAGCTGACCCTGGGCGTGGGTCTGCGCTACACTCGCGATGACAAGACCACGCGTTTTGACTCAGCCGTCCTCAATGGCCGCTCGATCCTCGGCAGCCTGCTTGGGGCGGCCACTGTGGCCTCAGCCGGGGATCCCGTCTCGGTGGGCACGGCCAATGCTCTGGCGACCGCTCTGGCGGCCCCGGGTGCGGCCAATATCCCGCTCTCGGCGCTTTATCCGGTGCCGATGTTCGGCCTGACCTTCCAGCCGACCAATGGCAATGGTTCGGTGGTGTCACAAGATCTCGACTACGACACCCTGACTTGGCGTCTGACGGCCCTCTATGAGGTGACCGAAGAACTGAACCTCTATGCCAACTATGCCCGTGGCCAGCGTCCGCAAGTGTTGGCGGTTCGTGCTCCGGCGGCCCCCTATGGTGCGCCGAACTTCCAGCCGCTGAAAGCCGAAAAGGTCGACAGCCTCGAAGGCGGGTTCAAGCTGGCCACCGCTGACCGTAAGCTGCGTTGGGATACGGCGGTGTTCTACTACCGCTACAACAACTTCGAGACCACCGAGCAGATCGGCACCCGGTTCGTCTCGACCAATGCCGGCAAGGCGACCGGCTATGGCCTTGAGACCCAAGCCACCTGGCGGGTCATGCCGATGACAGAGCTGTTCGGTACCTACGCCTACAACCACTCGCGGTTCGACAGCGGCGCCTATAAGGGCAACCGTTTCCGTCTGACGCCAGATCATTCCTTGTCGCTCGGGGCTTCGGTCCGCTTTGCGGCCATGGGCGGCGAGGTCGAACTGATGCCGACCTACACCTGGCAGTCCAAGATCTATTTTGACGACAACAACGACAAGCCGTCGCTGCAATCGCTGGCCTCGGGCAAGCTGGTTCCGGATCTGATCCAGGACGAGTTCCAGAAGGCTTACGGTCTGCTGGGTCTGCGGATCGCCTATGCTCCCGAAGGCCGCAATTGGCGCTTCGAGGCCTATGGCGAGAACCTGACGGACGAAGACTACATCATGGATGCGGGCAACACGGGCGATGGCATCGGCCTGCCGACCATGGTCACCGGCGCACCGCGCACCTATGGTGTCAAGATCCGCTACAGCTACTGATCCGGCGATCTGTCTGATCGGTCACAAGCCCCCTTCCGGATCACCGGGAGGGGGTTTTGTTATGGCCTTGTTTGATCCCCGGCCTGGATCAGGCGGCCATAGACCCGGGCCATCCGCGCAAGGTTGTCAACACTGAGGCTTTCATCGACCCCGTGCAGACCGGCAATGTCCTTGGCCGTCAGGCGGGCCGGAAGAATACGGTAGATATTGGGGCTGACCCCGCTCATGTGCCGGGCATCCGTGGCGGCAATCATCAGCCAGGGCGCCGCTGGAACGCCGGGATATTCAGCGGCCAGCGCCATACGGATCGTGTCGAAGGCCGTGTTTTCTGCGGGCGACAGGGGCGGGGCGGCCATCGGCGGTTCGGCCCAGTCTGCCTTGACCGGCAAGCCTTTGATCTGGGTGCGCACATGGGCGAGCACGCTGTCGGGCGTATCGCGCGGATGCAGGCGCACATTCAGCACGGCTTCGGCGGTTTCCGGCAGGACATTGTCCTTGGGCGAGCCGCTGAGCCGCGTCGGGGCGAGGGTGGTTCGCAACATGGCCATGGCCTCGGGGCTCTGGCTCAATTGGTTCTGAACAAGGGATCCCGTGAGCCAGCGGTTGCGCAGCGCCACTTTCAGGGCCAACGGCGCATCCAGGGCCATAACATCCAGCATATCCGTGGTCGGCGCATC
>JBKBWB010000014.1:0-14943 GCA_046289215.1 Asticcacaulis sp.
GGCGCTGAGATACTGGTCGATCAGCACCGGCGAGTCGCCGGACACCTGCACGGCTTCGCGCACATAACGGGCCAGCTGCTCGTCATCGCGGATGATTTCCATGGCCCGACCACCGAGCACATAGGAGGGACGGATCACGATCGGGTACCCCACCGAATGGGCGGCCGTGAAAGCCTCTTCCGGGGTGCGAGCAATGGCATTGATCGGCTGGGTCAGGCCGATGTCACGCAGCAGGTGCTGGAAGCGTTCGCGGTCTTCGGCCAGGTCGATGGCGTCGGGGCTGGTGCCGAGGATCGGCACGCCCTCGTCTTCGAGGGCCTGAGCCAGTTTCAGCGGCGTCTGGCCGCCGAACTGTACGACCACTCCGGCGAGGGTGCCCTTGGACATTTCGACGTGGATCAGTTCCAGCACATCCTCAGCGGTCAGGGGCTCGAAATAGAGCCGGTCCGAGGTGTCATAGTCCGTCGAGACGGTTTCCGGGTTGCAGTTGACCATGATGGACTCAAGGCCCATGTCGCGGAACGCAAAGCTGGCATGGCAGCAGCAGTAGTCGAACTCGATCCCCTGGCCGATCCGGTTCGGACCGCCGCCGAGGATGATAGCTTTCTTGCGCGCGCTGGGGGCCGCTTCACACTCGGGCACCTGACCCAAGGAACCGGTCTCGTAGGTCGAGTACATATAGGCCGTGGCCGAGGCGAATTCGGCCGCACAGGTGTCGATGCGCTTGAAGACCGGACGCACCCCGAGACCGCGACGATAGGCGCGTACAGCCTTTTCGCCCTGGCCCGTCAGGTCGCCCAGGCGCTTATCGGAGAAGCCCAGCGCCTTGATCCGACGCAGACCTTCGCCGGTGGTCGGAAGGCCCACGGCCTTGATGCGGGCCTCTTCGGACACCAGGGTCTCGATCTGGCGCAGGAACCACGGCTCATAGCTACAGGCCGCTTGGATGTCCTCGACGCTGAGGCCATGGCGGAAGGCCTGGGCGATCACGCGCAGGCGGTCCGGGGTCGGCAGGCCGAGCTGGCGGATCACCGCTTCGCGGACAGCCGCCGGGTCTTGACCCTCAACGCCCGGGATCTCGATCTCGTCAAAGCCGCTGAGGCCGGTTTCAAGGCCGCGCAGGGCCTTTTGCATCGACTCGGCAAAGGTGCGCCCGATAGCCATCACTTCGCCCACCGACTTCATCGAGGTGGACAGCATCGGCTCCGAGCCGGGGTATTTTTCAAAGGCAAAGCGCGGGATCTTGGTGACCACATAGTCAATGGCCGGTTCAAAGCTGGCCGGGGTCACGCGGGTGATGTCGTTTTTCAGCTCGTCGAGCGTGTAGCCGACAGCCAACTTGGCCGCGATCTTGGCAATCGGGAAGCCCGTGGCCTTGGACGCCAGGGCCGAGGAGCGCGACACGCGCGGGTTCATCTCGATCACGACCATCCGACCGTCGGCGGGGTTCAGCGCGAACTGGACGTTCGAGCCGCCGGTCTCCACCCCGATTTCACGCAGCACGGCAATCGAGGCCGCGCGCATGATCTGGTATTCCTTGTCGGTCAGGGTCAGGGCCGGGGCCACCGTGATCGAGTCGCCCGTGTGCACACCCATCGGGTCGATGTTCTCGATCGAGCAGACGATGATGCAGTTGTCCGCCGTGTCGCGGACCACTTCCATTTCATACTCTTTCCAGCCCAGCACCGACTCTTCGATCAGCACTTCGGTGGTCGGCGACAGGTCGAGACCGCGCTCAACGATCTCGCGGAACTCTTCCATGTTATAGGCAATGCCGCCGCCGGTTCCGGCGAGGGTAAAGGACGGGCGGATAATCGCCGGCAGCCCGACAAAGGGCTGAGCCTCCAGGGCTTCTTCCATGGTGTGGACGGCGCGCGAGCGGGGGCTTTCCAGACCCAGCTTGTCCATCGCATCGCGGAACTTCTGGCGGTCTTCGGCCTTGTCGATCACCTCGGCCTTGGCGCCGATCATCTCGACATTGTACTTTTTCAACACGCCTGAGGCATCGAGTGCCAGGGCCGTATTGAGCGCGGTCTGACCACCCATAGTCGGCAGCAGTGCGTCCGGGCGTTCCTTGGCGATGATCTTTTCCACGAACTCCGGCGTGATCGGCTCGATATAGGTCGCATCGGCCACGTCCGGATCGGTCATGATCGTGGCCGGGTTCGAATTGACCAGAATGATCCGGTAGCCCTCTTCGCGGAGGGCCTTACATGCCTGAACGCCTGAATAATCGAATTCACAGGCCTGGCCGATAACAATCGGGCCAGCGCCGATAATGAGGATCGAGGAGATGTCAGTGCGTTTGGGCATGTCGTCTTGGGTCTTTCGCGCGCAAAGAATCGGGCCGCGCCGATGCACGGTCCGTCAAGGAGCCCCTTGGCCGATGAAGCTGTGGGTTAAGGGTTCCGTTTAGTGGGCATTGCCGGGTTGTGCAAGGCGAACCTTGACAGATCGGTGTCATAAAAAAAGGGCGGCCCTAGAGCCGCCCTTTCCCAAATGCCGTGTTCCGGGGGATCAGAACTTGGCGTTGACGCGCAGGAACACATTGCGTCCGACTGCCGAAACCGGCGTGGCCACAGAACCCACGAACGGCGTTTCGTTGGTCAGGTTGTTGATCCCGCCGTAGAGGGTCGCCTTGTCGCTCAGCTTGTAGCTGGCCGAGAGGCCGTGGATCCAGACCGCATCCGCCAGGGCCGGGCTCCAGTCCTTGGAGGTCTCGATTTCCACACCCGGCAAAGCTTGCTTGGTCATGTGAGTGGCATACCAGTTCACGCTCAGGGCCTCACGCGACCAGCTGATCGAGGGGTTGAGCACCCAGGTCGGACGGTTCAGCTCTTCTTTCTGCGGGTTCGGGCGGTTGGGCTCCTGGACAAACGGGAAGTTGTTGCGCTTGTCGAGATAGGAGCCTTCGAGGCTCATATTGACCCGACCCCAGTTGGTGAGGCCAAGATCATCGAGGTCGAAGCGGTAACGCAGGTTAAAGTCCACACCGGCGGCTTCGAGGCCCGAGAAGTTCAGCTGCACCTGACGCAAATAGGTGAAGCCGAGGTAGGTCGGCGAGGTCGTCGTCGAGTTCCGGCGGATAAGGGCGCAGTACTGGTTGTTCAACGACGGCGCATCATAGCAGGAGTTGACGATATCCTGAGCCGAGACGGCGGCGATGGCGTTCTCGATCTCGATGTTCCAGTAGTCGGCTGTGAACGAGAGGCCCGGTACGAACGAAGGCGTCACGACGATGCCGTAGGTATAGGAGTTCGAGGTTTCTTCCTGAAGCTTCGGGTTGCCCCCGGCTTCACCAACGAAACGAGCGGTCAGCGGGTCCGTCCAGCCAACCGGGATCCCGGCAGCCCGGCAATTGGCCAGACGCTGAGCCGGGTTGGTACCCCGACCGATATTTGCGGCATCGCAAGGATCAACCGGGCGGAAGGTGGCCGAGCTGAGCGGGCTGAACAGTTCCGCAATGTTCGGGGCCCGGACGGTCTTGGCCTTGCCACCGCGGATTTTCAGGCTGTCATTGACCGCCCACATCAGGTCCGCTTTCCAGGTCGAGATATTGCCGATGGTGGAATATTCCCCGGCACGATAGGCCAGCGACAGGGTCACATCATCCGCGAACGGCAAGTCCTTGAGCAGCGGAAGGCTGGTCTCCAAGAAGGCTTCGGTCGAGTCATACTCGCCCTTGGTCCGACCGGTCTTGGTGAATTGGAAGCCATAGCCCGCTTGGGTGAACGCATCCGGCGTAAAGTCGCTGGTTTCCTTGCGGTACTCGATACCCACGGCAAAGGCGAGCGGGCCGCCCGGCAGCGAGAACCACTGTTCCGAGTCGCCCGTTACAGAACCGCCAATAACGGTCTGGGTGATGGCCGAGCTGTCTGTGGCGTTATGGCCGATGAAGGCCAGCGATTCGGCAGAAGACTTTCCGAGGCCGAAAAGGTTGATCGGCCGGCATTCTTTCTTGGCCGGATCAAAGGTCTTGATGTCGAACGGCGAGAACGAATTGTCATAGAGACCCGAGGTCACCGGCTTGGTGGCTGGATTGAGGTTGACGCGGCAGGTCGGCTGGCCGGTGGCCGGATCGATCACGGCGTCCACGGCGGCAAAGAAGCGGTCTTCCATCCGGCGGGTCGTCTTGAAGTCTTCTTCGCTGCGCCCGTAGTTGAAGGTCAGCTCATAGGCCCAGTCGTTGCTGAACTCGCCCTCGATGCCGAAAACCGCGCGATAGGTCCGGCGGGTCGACTCGCTCTTGGGGTTGTAGAGGTCGATATGGTCGCGACCGACGGCCAGGCCGTAATCAGCTAAAGAGGTCTTCGTTGCTGCGGCTTCAGCCGTGATGGCATTTCGCAAAGCTTGCGGGATGAACGGGTTATCGATCGAGATCTGGATCGAGTCGTCGAAGGTGTTATAGGGGTTATAGGTCGTGCCGGTATTCTGGGCGATCTTCAACTCGGCGAACAGACGCGTGCGGTCATTCAGCTCGTAGTTCAGCATCAGATTGGCATTGATGGCCGTATCGTCCGGCGTGATGCTCTGATTATCAAAGGTTTCTGCGGCCCCATCGCCGCCGAACTGGTTGGAGCTTCCGGCGAACAGACCGTCACGGAAAGAACGGACCTGGCCGGTGACCGGATCGACGATCCAGCAGCCATATCCGTTTCGACCATTGGCACTTTCCGTACAGTCCGAAGCGCCGTTGCCATCGAGGTCAAACGCCGTGGCATAGCCCCCCGGTCCCGAGGGATAAACATCCCGGTAAGTGATGCCGATCAGGCTGGAGGTCGAGGAGATCGAGAAGCGAGGATCGCCCCGGAACACACGCGGCGACGCGGACTGGGCGCGGGCTACGAGTGCGGCATCGGTATTGGCATAGCGGGCTGCGCCATTCAGAAGAATTGTGCGGCCCAAGGTGTTGGATGCCGTGCGGCCTGCCGGAATGGGGTCGCCCGCCTGGAAATACAAGGCCGGGTTGGCATAGTCGTTGGCGGTGCCGTTACCTTTGCTGAAATCACGGTCGCCGTAGTTGATGCCTTCCGAGCGCGAGGCCTGAAGAGCAAAAATCACATTGCCCTTGCCGTCCGCAAAGTCGCGGCCATAGACGCCCGACAGGAACAGTTCCGGTGCGTCGCCCTCAGTCGAGATATTGTAGGAGCCCTCGACCTCAAAGCCCTTGAAGCGCTTCTTGGTGATGAAGTTGACGACCCCGGTGACAGCATCCGCGCCATAGACGGCCGAGGCCCCGCCGGTCAGCACATCCACGCGCTCGATCAGGGCTGAAGGGATGGTCGAGATGTCCACGGCGGCAGAGCCGGGCACACCGGCCACGTGACGGCGACCATTGACGAGGACGAGGGTCCGGTTATCACCCATACCGCGCAGGTTCAGCGTCGCCGCGCCCCCGTTGGCCTGGGCCGCACTTTCCGAGGCGATCAGCGCCGGCAGGCGGTCGAGAATGTCCGAAACTTGTGTGATGCCTTGCGACTTCAGCGCTTCAGCCGTGACCACCTGGATAGGCTGGGGAGAATTTTCCAGCACGCGGTTGATACGCGAGCCGGTGACAATCACCTCGGTCACGGGTTCAGAGGCCGGGGCCTGCTGGGCATAGGCCGGGGCCGAAGCCAGTGCACAGGCGGCGGCACTTCCAAGCAGGAGACAGGTCCGGGAAACGGATTTCGACGACATAGGTTATCCTTGTTCTGACAGCCAGACAGAAATGAGAAACCCAGTCTGCAACAGCCAAAAGATGCCGTCAGTCAAAAAACCTTGGTTATCTCGCCACATTGGTGACATTAGGCTTACAGGGATGTAACCTGTGACTTAAGCGCAACAAATTTTCAGATATTTGCATACATTTGCAACAACTTCGCGTGAATATATACCTAAGCGCACGGATGCCGCGTCTATCGGTTAAGGTGAGGGCGCGCGCCAACTCAAGTGATTCGCTGTAACTCTAGACTCGGGCTGAGTCAGCGGTCGCGGACCTGTTCCGACCACAGAAGGCCGTCGCGGGCGAGGCTCTGGCCGAGATCAAAGGTGGCGCTCATGCCCGCAGGACTGAAATCCAGCATGTCGCCTACCCGGGCATCGCCGGGGATCGCGGCATAGCGCAAGCCAATCCGGTTGCGTTCGGCTACACTGGTCATCAGCGTCAGGGTGGTCCGGTTGGCGGCCTTGATCGCGGTTTCCAGCGTTCGCGTGGCCACCCCCATCGGGTGCAGCGGGGTGCGGGCATAGCTTGGCCCGGCCTGACCATTGATCAGCACCCAGACCGTGGTGCGGTGTTGCACCCCTGCCGGCAGAGGCGCCTGAAGCAAGCTTTCCGGCAGCAGGAAGAACGCCGCCGTCGCCCCGCCGTCCACGTGCATCTCGCGGAAGCGAAGGTCGCCGTGGCGGGCCGCAATCATCACCGGAGCGAACACCCCGGGCACGCTGGCGCTGGCGGCCAACACGTCGATAAACAGGGCACGCCGGTCCCCGCTGGTCTGGCGGGCAATCGCCCCCATGTCCCAGATAATCGACTGCTGGCTGTCGAGATTGGTGGTGCCGATCAGCAGGCGGCGACCCTTTTTGTGCTCTTCGGCCATGCGGTCGAGCAAGGCCTCGGTGATATAGGGCGCGATCAGGGTTTTCAGCGGGTGATGGCGGGTCTGGCCCGGAAACAGGCTGGGCCAGAGGTTTGGCGCGGTCATCAGCGCCCGTGCCTTGCCGTTGGTATAGGCCTCAGCCAGGATCGGGTCATAGTCGGCCCCGAGAAAGGCAAAGGTGGCAATCAGCGCCCCGGTCGAGATGCCGGTGACGACATCGAATTGCGGCCGCTTGCCTGTGCTGCTCCAGCCGGTCAGGGCTCCGGCCCCAAAGGCCCCGTGCGCGCCGCCGCCAGACAGCACCAGCACATGCAGGTGCCGGTCATCCCCGGCCTTGAGGCCGGTGACCAGATCGCGGCGAAAGGCTTCAGCGGCGACGAGATCATCTGAGGCATAGCGTACCCCGGTAAAGCCCTCGGGCTGGGCCAGGGCCTGATCGGCACCGGTGACCAGATCGCGGGTCGCCGTCGGGGTCGCACAGGCCGACAGCATCCCGGCAAGACTTAAGCCCGCCCCCAGCGCCCGCCATTTCGATAGCCGCACAGACAGGGCCTGAACGGCCTTGGCTCGCAAGGGCTGAGGACGACGCGGAGACAGTTTGGGTTGGGAGGTCATGGCCATGCCCCAGCTTAGTCTGTCGCTGTGTCAGGATGAAGACGGGTAGAACGGCATGACGGGGTCATGACACCTGAAACCGTCGCCGGATCGCGAGACCAGTCAGGAAGATCAGCACCGTCGAAATGAAGGTTTGTAAGATGCCGACGATTGTAAACCAGAAGGCCCGCCATGGGTCTGGGGCACCGTAGAGGTTATTGGTATATTCTTTAATGAGATCAGAGAAGGCAGTGAATGGGATAGAGCGGCCAATAGAAGCGCTAATTGCGTAATAAAATGTGTCGCAATTTATCGCTCCTGCATCGTTAAAATATATCATATATTGTTGAAAGAAAAAATAAATTGCTATAAGGTGAATTATTAAAGGCTTATGAATGGAGTTTCCATTGTCTGATATTGTATCGTATATTGAAGAAGAGAATTTTTCTATCCATGGCGTTGATAAACGATTGCATCGAGTTTTTATTTCCAATGAATTGTAAAAATGCTCACGTGTTGTATCTTTGTTAAAAGAGGAAGCTATTTTTAAAACCCTTAGCCCGGACTCAAGAGAGTTCAGATTCTTTTCTACGTTAGTTTCTTTATCTTTCAATATTGACTCTAGTTCATTGTTGTATTTAAAATTTTCTTCTTCGTATTTCACGTAAGGTATGATAATTCCGTCTCTGAATTGACAATTTTGAAAAGAAGAGAATTTGGCCTTAGAAAAATTATCTCCAATTAATAATCTTGTTTCAAATGTAGAGCCCGAAATGTTAAAATGCTGCATTTTTCTGTTATCAACTTGATTTATATTAACATTTTTATAAAATTTTGCATCCTGTAAATTCAAGGTATTTAATATAAGTGAGTTGTATAGATTAATGTCCTCTTTAAACATGCAGTTGTAAATATTTAAATTTTGAAAATAACAAGCTGAGCTCAATTCAGCGATTCCTTCAAATCGGCAGTTGTAAAAATTTAAATCGGACGCGTACTCAGCTTGAGAGTTAGAGAATTTTTGATTAAATATGCATGTGGCAAAAACAATATTGTTTAAATATTTTGCACCATGTGATAAATAATTACCTGAAAATTCACAATTGAATGTTGCGTGTTTTAAAAACCTGCTCTGAGAGAATTTTGCATTTCCGGCAAATCGTCCTGAAATATTAACTTCTCCTTTGAAGTAAGCGTTGTAAAATGTTGTTCCTTGTAAGAAGTTAAAATTCAAATACGTATTGCCTAAAATGATTGCATATTGAAGTGATGCATTAAAGTTCCTAAGGTTGTCATTGACTTCACCACTGAAATGAAAATTTATAAAATTACGCAAAGTGTCATAATAAAATTCAAAATTATATAAAACGACACCGTCTAGCATTGCGATATATTGATCGTCACTGTAGCTGGAATGCTCTAGTCTAGTTTTTATTATATCGAATACTCTGGGGGCCAGATTGGGCTTTTTGTGTTTTATTGATGCTGTGCTTAAATCATTCGCATTATAAAATGGGGGCAGGTGGGCGATGTGGTAGGTTTTCTTTCCTTCGCATACAATGAGTTCTTTATTGTTTATCAATTCAGATTCTGTGCGAATTTTATTTGTTGCTGGATCCCACAGCCAATAATCTTGTAAATTTTTGCCGTATTGATGTGATTTGCTGTGCCGATTATAGCTTAATTTTCGATTGATGCCTTTCCAAGGTATTCTTTTAAGGCCTTCCCACGAATAGTCTGCTTCATGCCAGCGTTGCCATGCCTCAGCTTCAAGCTCTTCAAGCGATGGGATATTGCGTTCACTTACAGGGGGGGTATCGGTCATGACTCAGCCTTTGAAATACAAGGCAGAGTAGCCCGCTGCAACCGGAAGGTCAAAGCGGGCAATGACGAAATCGGGAAAGGATCCTTAGACTTACGTCGCCCTTACGCCGCCTTGGTTGCGCGCATGTAGTCGGCAAAGCGGTCGAACAGATAGAGGCTGTCGACCGGGCCGGGCGAGGCTTCGGGGTGTTGCTGGACGCTGAACACCGGCTGGTCCTTGAGGGCGATGCCGCAGTTGGTGCCGTCAAACAAGGACACGTGGGTTTCGATCACGCCCTCGGGCAGGCTGTCGCGGTCCACGGCAAAGCCATGGTTCATCGAGACGATTTCGACCTTGCCGGTGGTCAGGTCCTTGACCGGGTGGTTGGCCCCGTGGTGGCCCTGGTCCATCTTGACGGTCTTGGCCCCAAGCGCGAGGGCCAGCATCTGGTGGCCGAGGCAGATGCCGAACACGGGCTTGCCCGAGGCGACCAGTTTCTGGATTTCCGGCACAGCATAGGTGCCGGTGGCGGCCGGATCGCCCGGGCCGTTCGACAGCATGATGCCGTCTGGATGGCGCGCCAGAATGTCTTCGGCCTTGGTGTCCGCCGGGACGATCTCAAGCTCCGCGCCGATGCTGTTCAGCGCCCGCAGGATGTTACGCTTTACGCCATAGTCGATCACCACCACCTTGAAGGCGGCCTCGGTGCGGGTGCCGTAACCCTCGGGCCAGCTCCAGCGGGTCTCGTCCGAGCCATAGGGGGCGGTGGCGGTGGCGTCCTTGGCCAGATCGAGGCCTACCAGCCCGTTCCAGGCGCGGGCCTTTTCCACGAGCGCGGGCAGGTCAAACTGACCCGACGGGCTGTGGGCGATCACCGCGTGGGGCATGCCGTGTTCGCGGATGCGGCGGGTGAGGGCGCGGGTGTCGATCCCGGCGAGGCCCACAATGCCGCGTCCGGCCATCCAGGCGTCAAAGCTCTGATCGGCGCGCCAGTTGGCCGGCGGAGTCGGAACGTCCCGGAAGATGGCCCCCAGCGCCCCGCGCTTGGGATCATCGCCGACCTGTTCGGTATCTTCGGCATTGACGCCGACATTGCCGACGTGGGGGAAGGTAAAGGCCAGGATCTGGCTCATATAAGACGGGTCGGTCAGGATTTCCTGATAGCCGGTCATGGCGGTGTTAAAGCACACCTCGCCCAGCGCCTCGCCTGTCGCGCCGCAGCCGATCCCCTGGAAGATGGTGCCATCGGCCAGCACCAGCACGCCCGTGACGCCGTCCATCAGTTTTGTGGGGGGCAGATCTGCGGTCATGGGGGCTCTCCAGATGGGGGCTAGGGCGGGGGAATCGTCCGGGCCAGTGTCGCAAAAAGGCGGACAAAGGTCACCCCTCTGCCCGCCGGATAAACGGCCGCGTTCCTAGAGAGTTTAAGGGGCCGGGTCAATGGCCTGTGGGGGCGCGCGTGTGTTTTTCGTGGATCTCAGATTTATCTGACACAGGCATTTTCTTCTCCCTCCTTGGGGGGGGGATGTCTCCGCAGGAGACAGAGGGGGGTAAGCCGAAGCGACATTTACGGTTAGGGTTCAAGCGCAACCGCAACTGTTACCCCCCTCTGTCCGGTTCCCGGACATCTCCCCCTCAAGGGTGGAGAAGGACAAGGGCTAGCCGTTTGCAGCGACCGCCGGGGTCTTGCGGCCCTCTCGCGGCGGCGGATTGATCGGCTCCGGCAGCTCTGGCTGGCAGCCCAGACCATCGGCCACCCCGATCAGATAGGCTCGGCGGCGCAGGGCACGCAGTTCGGACTTGGCCCGGTTGCTGGCCTCGTGCTCGTAATCGGTCATGGCGCGACCAACCCCGACCACAAGACCCGGATATTGCATCAAAAACCCGACCGCGAGCCCGACTCCGGCTTCCTTGCCCCGTTCCGAGGCGGGGCGGGGGCTATAGTCGATCCGCTCGTCTTTTTCGGCCCCCAGATAGCTGTTCCAATCCGCGATTTCGCTCAGGACGGCGATACATTGACGGTCATGGCCGCCATAGATGCGCGAGAGGGCTTTAAGCTTTTCGGGGGTCTGGGTTTTCATCGCCATGGCCTCGTTCAGGCCGTCGGCGCGGTTCAGGCGGGCTTTTTCATCGGTGGCCGAGGTCGAGGCACAGGCCCCGAGGCTCAAGCATAACAGGCCCAGCGCGAGCGCACGGGCGGATAAATGGGTCATGGTGGGTCTCCCTTGCGTGCCCCGGTTTGCACGCCGACCATGGCGGCATAAGGTCGCAATTGTGTTCGAGACACGGTCAAGCTGAAGCCTTTTTGCGGCCTTGGCCCCTTTGCATCCGGCGCCAATCGGGCCTATCGGTTTGAGGATGCGATTTGACGACCGTTTTCTGGAAGAGCTGAAGTCCCGGCTGCGCCCATCCGAGGTGATTGGCCGCTCGGTGCGGCTGCGCCGTCAGGGCCGCGAATGGGTCGGTCTGTCGCCGTTTTCCAAGGAAAAGACCCCGTCCTTTTATGTCAACGACGAGAAGGGTTTTTACCACGACTTCTCCTCGGGCAAGCATGGGGACATCATCAGCTTCCTGCAGGAAGTCGAACGGTTGTCCTTCGTTGAAGCCATTGAAAAGCTGGCGTCCGAAGCGGGCATGGCCCTGCCGGCCCCCGATCCCCGCGCCCAGGAAGTCGCCGCCCGCCAGCAATCCCTCGGCGACTGGCTGGAGCTGGCGGCCAAATGGTTCGCCGCCCAGCTTCGGCGCAATGGCCCCGGTGCCAATGCCGCCCGTGCCTATCTGGAGCGACGCGGCCTACCGGTTGCAGACTGGGAGCGGTTCGGGCTGGGCTATGCCCCGGCGGAGCGGACGGGCCTCAAGGATGCGCTGACCCAGCGCGGGGCCTCGGTGGCCGATCTGGTCGAGGCGGGGCTATTGATCACCCCCGAAGGCGGCGGTGCCCCCTATGATCGCTTCCGCGACCGGATTATTTTTCCGATTACCGACCACAGGGGCCGGATCGTCAGCTTTGGCGGGCGTGCGCTCAATCCCGACGACAAGGCTAAATATCTCAACGGCCCGGAAACGCCGCTGTTCCATAAGGGGCGGACCCTCTATGGCCTGCCTGAAGCGTTGAAGATCCTCGGGGCGGCGGAAACGGGCGCGGCGCTGGTGGTGGTCGAGGGTTATATGGACGTGATCGCCTGTCAGCGGGCGTCGATTGCGGCGGTGGCCCCACTCGGGACCGCCCTGACCGAAGAGCAGATCGAGGCCCTGTGGCGGCGGCATCCGGAGCCGACCCTGTGTTTCGATGGCGACAAGGCGGGATTGCGCGCGGCCGCCCGGGCCATGGACCGTGCCATGCCGTTGCTGAAACCGGGCAAGTCGCTGAAATTCGCTCTGGTGACCGGCGGCAAGGATCCCGATGACGTGTTGCGCGAGCAGGGGCCGTTGGTGCTGCGCGAACAGCTTGGCCAGACCCGCCCCTTCATCGATGTCTTGTTCCAGCGCGAGGCGGAGCTGGAGCCGCTGGATACGCCGGAACGCAAGGCCGGCCTTAAAAAGCGCCTACGCGCCTGTGCCGCCCAGATCCAGGACAAGGATCTGGCCGAGGCCTATCGCCAGGATCTTCTGGCCCGCTACGACCGGCTGGTGCAGCCCGCCCGTGATCACCGCGCCCCGGATGAGGGACGCGGCCGGCCCCGTCCGCAGGAGGGAAGTTTTAATCGGGACGGCGCCTTTAATCGCGACGGTGGGCGCCGCTTTCCTAGGAAGGGCGAGGTCGTGCTGCTACCGCCCACCGCCGAAGGTCTGGCGGCGGCCCAGGCGCTGTCGGGTACGCTCGATCCTCTGGTGGCGGCGGTGGCCCAGGCGGCGATTGACCATCCGGACTGGATCGATCCTTATTTCGAGACCCTTGAAAGCTTTGGATTTGGCGATCCCCGGCTCGAACCGCTGTCGCGAGCGCTGATTAACCTTATTTTGGTGTCGGACACTCTTGACACGGAGACAATCCGCCGCCATCTCGCCAATACGGGTTTCCGTGTGTTCCTCAGCGAGATCGCTAAGGCGGCCATAAAATCAGGCGCGCCATTCCTTGCCCCGGACATGATCCTCGCCGACGCGCGGACCCGCTGGACACAAGCGTTTGACGCTCTCACCCGCCTTGCGGCGTTGGAGCGCGCGATGGTGCACGCCAAGAACGAGGCGCAAGCCCGGTTCGACGCGGACTCTTTTTCGCGATTGAAAACAGAACGCGACCTGTTGCGGCGGGCCATTAAGACAGGGTTAATCTGGACAGACGAAGGCTTGGCGGGACCTCCCGGATCACCTGCGCCTGATTCAGACAGGGTCGACTATTAAAACAGCCGGGATCAGGCTCGCCCAAGGGGCAGGCTGGCCAGGCGGAGACACACATGAGCACAACGTCCGAAGCGCCGGAAACCGAAGTCAATGCCGACGGTCCGCTGCTCGATCTGACCGATGCCGGGGTCAAAAAGTTCATTAAGCAGGCCAAGGCCCGCGGCTATGTGACCATGGACGAGCTGAACAAGGTTCTGCCGTCCGAAGAATTCACCTCGGAACAGATCGAAGACACTCTGGCTATGCTCGCCGAAATGGGCGTGAACGTGGTCGAGGCCGAAGAAGACGCCGTCGAGGGCGGCGAAGTCGCGGTGCGCGAAGAAAGCACCGTCGTTACCACCGAAAAGACCGCCAGCTATGACCGCACGGATGATCCGGTGCGGATGTACCTGCGCGAAATGGGCTCGGTCGAGCTTCTGTCGCGCGAAGGCGAAATCGCGATCGCCAAGCGGATCGAAGCCGGTCGTGACACCATGATCCGGGGCCTGTGCGAAAGCGCCCTGACCTTTGAAGCCATCATGGTGTGGCGCGAGGAATTGGGGTCGGGCCGCATTCTGCTGCGCGAAATCATCGACCTCGAAGGCACCTATGGCGTCTCGCAAGGCATGCCCGGAGCCGAAGAGGCCGAGGGTGAGGTCGAAGAGGACGCCGCGCCTGCGCCCGCCGCTGAGGGCGGTGAAGAGGGCGAAGCGCCCAAGCCAGAAGGCGAAGGGGAAGACGAGGATGATTTCGATGATGGTGCGGGGCCCTCGGTCTCGGCCATGGAAGCGGAGCTGCGCGACGGGGTCATGCAGACCCTGGATGCCATCGCCGCCGAGTTCGAAAACTTCCGCCGTCTGCAGGAAAAGCTGATCAATGCCAAGCTCCAGGGCCTGGTGCTCGAAGACAGCGACCGCGCGGCCTATGACGTCACCACCACGGCGATCTCCAAGCACCTGAAGACGCTGAAGCTGAACAACAACCGCATCGAGGCGCTGGTCGAGCAGCTTTACACCATCAACAAAAAGCTGATGGGCCTCGAAGGGCGCCTGCTGCGTCTGGCCGATTCCTATGGCATTTCGCGTCCGGAATTCCTCAAGGCCTATTTCACCCGCGAACTGGATCCGAACTGGACCACGGCGGTGCGGGAAATGGGCGTGCGCTGGACCAAGTTCGTCGAGAACGAAGGCGACGCGGTGGACGCTATCCGCCGCGATATTGCCGCCCTGGCCATGGACACCGGAGTGGCCGTCGATGACTTCCGTCGCATCGTCCAGACCGTCCAGAAAGGCGAGCGCGAAGCCCGCCAGGCCAAGAAAGAGATGGTCGAGGCCAATCTGCGCCTCGTGATATCGATCGCCAAGAAATACACCAACCGCGGCCTGCAATTCCTGGATCTGATCCAGGAGGGCAATATCGGCCTGATGAAGGCGGTTGATAAGTTCGAATACCGCCGGGGTTACAAGTTCTCGACCTATGCCACCTGGTGGATCCGTCAGGCGATCACCCGCTCGATTGCCGACCAGGCCCGCACCATCCGTATCCCGGTGCACATGATCGAGACGATCAACAAGATCGTCCGCACCAGCCGCCAGATGCTGCACGAGATTGGCCGCGAGCCGACCCCGGAAGAGCTGGCAGAAA
>JBKBWB010000369.1:0-1993 GCA_046289215.1 Asticcacaulis sp.
CCGAACATGAACGGTCTTGACGCGCTGCCAAAAATGATCGCAGCCAAGCCGGGCCTTAAGGTGCTGATGTCTTCGACCCTGACCACCCAAGGGGCCAGTGTCACGATCCGGGCTCTGGAGCTGGGGGCGGCGGATTACATCGCCAAGCCTGAAGCCAGCCGTATCGGCGGGGCCGAAGGGTTCCGTCAGGAGCTGATGGCCAAGGCCCGGGCTCTGTGCGGTCGTACCCGAGGGGTCTGGCCCGCCTTGCCGCCGGGCACCAATGCCCCGGTTTCAGCCGCCGCCGCACCGCCGATTCAGCCGCGGACCAGCCCGACCAGTCTGCGTGTTGCCACGCCGCGCGCCAGCACCTTTACCGGGGTGCGCAAGGTCTCGGCGCTGCTGATCGGGGCTTCGACGGGCGGCCCGCCTGCCCTGCGCAATTTTTTGGTTGGCCTCGGGCCGGACTGGAAACTGCCGATCCTGATCGTCCAGCATATGCCCGCGACCTTTACGGCGATCCTGGCCGAGCACCTTGATAAGGCGCTCAGCATGACCGTGGTCGAGGCCAAGCAAGGCATGTCCGTCGAGGCCAAGCACGTCTATATCGCACCGGGCGATTATCACATGACCCTGAAAGGGTCAGAAATCGCCCCGACCCTTCATCTCGACCAGAGCGCACCGGTCAACTGGTGCCGCCCGGCCGTGGATCCGATGTTTAAATCCGCCGTAGACATTTACGGCAAAAACCTGATGGCCGTTGTCCTGACGGGCATGGGGCACGATGGCCGTGACGGCGCGCAAGCAATCGTCAATGCCGGAGGCCTTGTCATGGCTCAGGATGAAGCCTCGAGCGTGGTCTGGGGTATGCCCGGGGCCGTGGCCGAAGCCGGTCTGGCTGAAATAATACGTCCTGTGGATGGCCTGTCGGCCGCCTGCAAGGCCATAAGTCGTGGGGAAAAAGCGTGAAGTCCGAGGACATTGAGCATCTTGCCACCCTGCTGAAGGCGCGTTCAGGCCTGATCCTGGGTAATGACAAGACCTATTTGATCGAAAGCCGCTTGGCCCCGGTCGCCCGCCGCGAGGGTTATTCAACGGTATCAGCCCTTTTGACCTCATTGCGGACCAAGCGTGACGAGAAGTTGATTTGGGCGGTCACCGACGCGATGACCACCAACGAGACCCTGTTCTTCCGCGACAAGACCCCGTTTGACCAGTTCCGCGACGATGTGTTGCCGGTCCTGAGTACGGCCCGGTCGAGTGGAGACATCAAGGTCTGGTGCGCCGCCTGTTCGACAGGTCAGGAGCCCTACTCCCTCGCCATGCTCATGGACGAGCAAAGCGCAAAATATCCGCGCGTCAAGCTCGACATTCTGGCGACGGATATCTCTGAACGCTGCCTTGAAAAGGCGCAATCGGGCCTTTACTCGCAGTTCGAAGTCCAGCGCGGCCTTCCCATCCAGATGATGGTCAAGCACTTTGAGAAGGTGGACGATATGTGGCGGATCTCGCCGCGTCTGCGTTCATCGGTGCGCTGGAAGCAGCTTAACCTGCTCGAAGATCTGCGCATGACGGTCGGCAAGCCGGACGTGGTCTTTATCCGCAACGTGCTGATCTATTTCGACATTGAAACCAAGCGCAAGGTGCTGGAGAGCATTGCCGCCTTGATGCCGGAAGATGGCTTCTTGTTCTTGGGCGCGGCGGAAACCGTGCTGGGGATCACCGATGCCTTCAAGCCCGCACCGGGCAAGCGCGGCCTCTATACCAAGAGCACATCGGCTTCGGGCATTCGCCTGCGCAGCAGCGTCGGCTGATCCGACCTTAAGCCCTAAACCCAGCGCCGCCCCTCACCGGGCGGCGTTTGGCGTTGGGGGCGTTGGTCCCGACTTAGCCCGGAACAACCTCACCGTCTTCTTTGACAAAGGCGCCGATGGGACGATCCAGGACATCGGCCACCCGCTCGCTCGGACGGGCCAGCACCGCCCCTTTGGGGGTGACGACGATCGGACGATTG
>JBKBWB010000370.1:0-1981 GCA_046289215.1 Asticcacaulis sp.
CAGCAGGGGCGCGACGATGGGGGTGTATCCCGCCGCTTCGAGGCGTCGGGCGGTGGCCCAGGCCCCGGGTTCGGTGCGGGTGACCCAGACGCGGGCGGGAGGCGCTTTGGGCCTCACAGACCGCACAGGATCAGCCGCTCGCCCGCCTCATCGCGGATCGATTGGCCGAGGCTAAGACCCAGAGCGCGCGCGCTCTCGACGGTGGGGGCCTCGATCTGGCCCTCGCGCCGCCAACGCACCGTGCCGTCCGCCGTCAGGGCCTCGGTGACCAGAGACAGGGATCCATCGTCGTGGAGGCGGGCATAGGCCCCCATGGCGGTCCGGCAAGACCCTTCGAGCGCTTCGAGCGCCCCGCGCTCGGCAGCCACACACAGGGCGGTGGGCGCGTGGTGCAGGCTCTGGATCCAGGCCTGTGCGGCATCCTCGCTGCGGCATTGCATGGCCAATGCCCCCTGACCGGGGGCGGGCGGGGCCTGAACCGGGTCGATAAAGCTCTGGATTTCGTGGCTTAGGCCCAGGCGGTTCAGCCCGGCGGCGGCGAGCAGGATGGCGTCAAAATCGCCGTCTTTCAGGCGACGCAGGCGCGTATCGACATTGCCGCGCAACATCTCGACGTTCAGGTCCGGGCGCAGGGCCAGCATCTGGGCCTGTCGGCGTAGGCTTGCCGTGCCAAGGCGCGCGCCCAGGGGCAAGGTTGCAAGGGTATCGGCTACAGGGCTGAGGAAGGCATCGCGCCCATCTTCGCGCATGGGGATGGCACAGAGGCTCAGGCCTTCTGGCTGCTGGGCGGGGACGTCTTTCATCGAATGGATGGCCACATCAACGCGCCCGTCGAGCAGGGCCTCTTCGATTTCCTTGGTAAAGAGCTGCTTGCCCCCGGCTTCGAGCAAGCGGCGGTCTTGGATGCGGTCCCCGGTGGTGGTGATAAACACGAGCGGGGCCACCGCCTCGGCCTGATCGGCGGCATAGCCCAGCGCCTCGGTGATGCGCTGCTGCATCCAGCGGCATTGGGTCACCGCCAGGGCCGAGGCCCGCGTACCGATCCGCAATAACGGCTGGTCCGGCGAGGGGCGGGGGGCATCGGGCTGGGCGGATAAGGGCATTCGATCACTCGGCACGTGGGGGAAAAACCCGAAACTTGGGACAAGGCCCGGACAACGGATCCATAATTCAGTCGTCCGTGCTACAGGAGCGCGCCGATGGCGACAAGCCGGATCGGCGGCGAGACCAGCTTGCGGTGCATGACGGTCTGTGCTCTGCTGAATACAGTCAGGATGGGATCGCTGGGCGCTGTTGCTCGTATCAATCTTGTTCCACGCCTTGATAGGGACCGACTATGCCCGACGCCATCACCCTGCGTCTGACTATCGCTGACCCGATTGCTGGCGTCGCCTATAGCCTGCAAGATAAGGCTAATACGCCTGTTGATCCGCGCATTGCTGACGAAGGCCCGATCTGTTTTGACGTTCCCGTATCCCTGACTGAAGACGGACGATTTACGGGCACTTTCGTTCGCCGAGAAGGTCCGCTGCGCCGTTTCGTCTATATCGCAATTGGGACCTCGGCTGGACAACACAGCGAATGGAGCCGTCGCGCAAAGATCGATGTCCATGATATCCCCGCTGAGCTTTTGGCTCTGGCGCGAACGGGCAAAGTCTTGGAAACCACACTCCCCGGCCGCGCCCGCGACGGTGGGCCTTCCTGCGCCACCGTGCGCCCACTTGAACCTTGGCGTGCCGTCTGACCTGTTTTGCGTTAAGACCCGCCCGTGGCTGCTGGTGTGCCCCTCAACGGCGGGTGGGATCCTTAGGAATGAAAGTTTGAGTTCTGTGACTGAGCCTGATCTGACACCGCGTAGACTGACGGTATTTGGTGTCGAAACCAGTTGTGACGAGACGGCGGCAGCGGTCGTGCGCCGGGACGCGGATGGCCGGGTTCATGTACTGTCCTCTGTGGTGGCCAGCCAGATCGCCCAGCACGC
>JBKBWB010000371.1:0-1979 GCA_046289215.1 Asticcacaulis sp.
CGCGCTTGCAGCTGAATGGGCTTCCGGCCGGTCTGGTGATCAGTGAGGGGGACTATATCGGATTGCGTTGGGTGCCCGCGCCCGTGCCGGGGGGGCCGGGGCGGGCGCTGGTGCGGGTCTTGTCGGGAGGCGGGGCTGTGGCCAGCGGCTCCGGACAGGTGACCGTGACCGTCGAGCCGCCTCTGCCGGGGGTCGTTCCCAGCACGGCCGTGGCTTATCTCAATATGCCGGTGGCGGCGTTTCAGGTGTTGCCGGAGAGTGATCAGGGGGAGGCGGATCGTCGTCAACGGTATGCCGGATCGCTCAAGGCCATACAGGTGCTCCGATGAAATTCCATCCGGATGATGTGCGAAGCCTGATCGCCAGCGGACAGGCCGTGTCCCATGCTGCGGTCGAGATCCGGATGCCGGGGCGCGATATCCGGTATTGGGGCGGCGCGGGCGAGCTGGAGCTGGAGGGGGCCACCTATCTGGGTATTGGTGACCGGGGGCTGGTGATCGCCTCGGGCGGAATGCTGGGTGAGGCCGAGGGGCCGGTGACGCTGCAGCTGTCGGGGGTGGATCCGGCCCTGATGACCGCCGATGACATGGCCGGTCTGCGGCGCGCCCCCTGTCGGGTCTGGCGCTTGCTGTTTAATCAGCAAAGCGGGGCGCTGGTGGTGGGCTATGTGTTTGCCAGCGGGCGGCTGGAGCGTCCGAAGATGGCGCTCAAGGGCGGCGAAGAGTTGTTTGAGGTTTTGTTGGAAAGCGCTGGGCGCGGCTCGTCCAGGGCCACGGGGCGGCGCTTGGCCGCCTATGATCAGGCGCGGTTGACGCCACAGGACAAGACGCTGGAGGAAATCGCCGTGTCCGGCGTCAAGAAGCTCTATTGGGGCGGCAAGATGCCGGTGACGGCGGCGCAGATGAGCGGCGGGATGGCGGGCGCGGATCTGGTTCGGGCTGTCAGTGCGAGGTTGGATTGATGCGAAATTATGATGCCTGGATGGCGGAATTGACCGCCTGTGCGGCTATGCCCCATGTCTGGGGTGAGCATGACTGTGTGCGGTTTGTGGTGCGCTGTGTGCAGGCGCTGACGGGGCGGGATCTGGCCTTGCCCGTTTGGTTGGATGAGGCGCAGGCCCGCGCGGCGCTTGAGGCGGCGGGGGGGCTGGTGGCGGCGGTCGGGGCCTATCTGCGTCCGATTGTCCGGGCGGAGGCCGGGCGAGGCGATGTGGTGCGTCTGGCTCTGGCGGGCGGCGAGGCTTTGGGGGTGATCGAGGCGGATCAGGCCTGTTTTGTCACGGCGGCGGGGTTGCGCTTTATCCCGCTGGACCGGGTGACGCATTTCTGGTCGGCGGACTGACGCCATGGTGTTTGCGGCGTTTTTGATCCTGGCCTGCGTCTGCTGGCCTGCGACGGCGCATGCCGATCCGGTGACGACTGCGGTTGTCGCGGCGATTGGGCTGAAGGGGGTGGCGGCCACGGTGGCCACGTTCCTGATTAACACGGCGCTGTCTCTGGGTTTGTCGCGCGCTCTGGCCCCTAAGGCCCCGAAGGCGGGGGCACAGGAGCGACAGGCGGCGCTGCTGCAGTTATCGCTGGGTGAGGGGACCCGCACGGCGCTGTTCGGGCGGGTGCTGGTGGCGGGTCATCTGGTGCGCAGTGCCAATTACGGCGGCAAGGATGGCACGGACTGGGTGGTGATGCTGATCCGGATCGCGGATCATGCCTGTGATGGCCTTGAGGGGGTTTGGGTCAATGACGCCTATTATGACTGGCGGGCGGGCTTGTGGCCGGAGTTTAAAAATCAGCTGCACACGGTGTTTCTGCCGGGCACGCTGGATCAACAGATCCCAGAAGAATTTAAGGGGCCACTGGGGTTGGGGCCGGACGATAATCTGCGGGGCATGGCCGGGGTGATTGTGGCCTTCAAGGCGGATGCGCCGGACAGTCGTGAGCCGGTCTGGCCCGGGGGGGCTCCGGCCTTTATCTGGCGGGTGC